>JBEBCX010000147.1:0-4828 GCA_041157425.1 Cyanobacteriota bacterium
CGGCTCAGACCATCCGCTCCGGCCGCACCCAGTGGTCGAACTCCTCGCCGCTGATCTCGCCGAGCACCAGCGCCGCCTCCCGCAGGCTGAGCCCGTGGCGGTGGGCATGTTTGGCGATGGCGCTGGCGCGGTCGTAGCCGATGGCGGGGGTGAGGGCGGTCACCAGCATCAGGCTCTGGTTGAGCAACCGCTCGATCTGGTGCTCGTTGGCCCGCAGCCCTTCGATGCAGTGCTCGCGGAAGCTGCGGCAGGCGCCGGCCAGCAGCTCGATGCTCTCGAGCACGTTGTGGGCGATCAGGGGCTTGAACACGTTGAGCTCGAAGTTGCCCTGGCTGGCGCCGAGCTGCACCGCCGTGTTGTTGCCCATCACCTGGGCGGCCACCATCGTGAGGCTCTCGCACTGGGTGGGGTTCACCTTGCCCGGCATGATCGAACTGCCGGGTTCGTTTTCCGGCAGCACCAGCTCCCCCAGGCCGCAGCGGGGGCCGCTGCCCAGCCAGCGGATGTCGTTGGCGATTTTCATCAGGCTGCCCGCCAGCACCGTGAGGGCGCCATGGGCGCTGGCCAGGGCCTCATGGCCGGCCAGGGCCTGAAATTTGTTGGGCGCACTCACAAACGCCGTGCCGAGCCGCTCGCTCAGCCGCGCCGCCACCGCCTCGCCGAAGCCCCGCGGGGCGTTGAGGCCGGTGCCCACGGCGGTGCCGCCGATGGCCAGCTCCCGCACCGCCGGCAGGCTCTGGCGGATGGCTGCGGTGGCCAGCTGCAGCTGGGCCACGTAGCCGCTGAATTCCTGCCCCAGGCTGAGGGGCACCGCATCCTGCAGGTGGGTGCGGCCGATCTTCACCAGGCCCCCATAGGCGGTGGCCTTGGCCTGCAGGGCCGCCGCCAGCTGCTCCACCGCCGGCAGCAGCGTTTGCTCCAGCTCCAGCACCACGGCGATGTGCATCGCCGCCGGGAAGGTGTCGTTGCTCGACTGGCTGCAGTTCACATGGTCGTTGGGGTGCACCGGGCTCTTGCTGCCCAGCACCCCACCGAGGGCTTCGATCGCGCGGTTGGCGATCACCTCGTTGGCGTTCATGTTGGTTTGGGTGCCGGAGCCCGTCTGCCACACCTTCAGCGGGAACTCGCCATCCAGCGCGCCGGCGGCCACCTGCTCCGATGCCGCCACGATGGCGTCGCAGAGCTGGGCGTCGAGCTTGCCCAGGTCGCGGTTCACCTCGGCGCAGGCGGCCTTGAGCTGGCCGAAGGCGTGCACGATCGCCAGCGGCATGCGCTGGCCGAAGGGGAAGTTGGTGATCGAGCGCTGGGTCTGGGCGCCCCAGTAGTGCTCGGCGGGCACGGCGATGGCGCCCAGGCTGTCGGTTTCCTGGCGGGTGGACATGGCGGCGCTCAGCGGGCGGGCACGATCTCGCTGTTGAGCTCGTTGACCTCGCGGTTGAGGCTGAGCTTCACATCGCCCTGGGGTTTGAGGCCGGTCACCTCCGTGAGGGCGGCGTTGATGGCATCGATGCTCACGGGGCCGGTTTCATCGAGCACCGGCTTGCCGGCGGTGTTGAACACCACCACCTGGGGGATTTCGCCATGCCAGTAGGTGGCCGGGTCGCCGGCCCCCTGCCCGGGGCGGTTCTGCAGGGGGTCGGTGGGCAGCAGGATCAGTTCGGCGGTGCGGCCCCAGAGGCGCTGCAGTTCGTTGAACACCACCGCGTACTGCTTGCTGGCGGCGCTGTCGTCGAGGAAGAAGCCCAGCACCACGGGGCGGTGCTCCTCGAGGGCCTGGGCCAGGGTGCTGCGGGGCGGCACCAGGGAGCCGTTGCCGGCATAGAGGGCGTAGATGTTGCCGTCGTAGCTGTTGGTGTCGCGGGCGGCGAAGGCGGCCGCCGGCAGGAGCGTCAGCGCCAGCAGCAGGCTGAGCAGCAGGCGGGCCAAACGTCCAGGCATCAAATGGCGGTGCGGTCTGCGGTCATTGTGGCCGCTGGCTGGCGCGCCCTAGCCGCGGCTGACGCTGCGCCCCAAGCCCTGGAGAACGCCGCGGCCCACCAGCCCGATGGCCCGGCCGATCACCTGGGTGAGCACCACCACCACCAGATCACCGAGGCGGCGCAGGGCGGCCTGGAGCTGCGGCGCCAGGGCATCGCGGGCCTCGAGGCTGAGGGTCACCAGCTGCTGGCCCCAGCCCAGTTGGCGCAGTTCGGCGTCGCGGGGCTCGGTGAGCAGCAGGGGCGCGATGGCTCCGGCCTCGAGCCGGTAGAGCAAGCGCTGGCTTTCGTAGAGCTGCACCGGCCGCTCAAACCAGCTGCTCCAGCGCTGCTGGGCGTTGAGCTGGTTGCGCAGGCGCTCCAGGTTGCGGGTGGGCAGCAGGTCGCTGCGCAGCAGGTAGCGGCGCAGTTCGGGCCAGGCGCTGCAGCAGGCGAGCACTTCGGCGGCGATCAGCTCGGCATTGCGGATCAGCCAATTGCTGATCAACGCCTCCAGCTGCAGCAGGGCCTTGGGTTCATCGGGGGCCAGCAGCCGCCCTTCCACCAGCAGGGGTTGGGCCTGCACCAGGCAGCCGAGCATCGGCAGCGCCGCCGGCAGTTCGGGGTCGATCCCCTCCAGTTGTGAGGCGGCGCTCAGGCTCTCCGCCACCTTGAGCAGCCCCCCCTGCTGGGGCAGCTGCACGTATTCGCCCGCCATGGCCCGCAGCGAGAGGCGGCGCAGCTCCGGCTGGAGCTCCTGCCAGCGCTGCTCCAGCGCTTCACCGCGCAGTTGGTCGTGGCGCAGCCGCAGCAGCAGCAGGTCGAGCTGGCTGATCAGGGCCAGCAGCAGATCGCGGCGGTGGTGGGTGTTGAGCCCCTCGAGGGCCAGCAGCTGGCCGCTGTGGTTCTCCAGCCCGGCTTCGATGGCCCCCTCCAGACGTCCACGGATGGCCAGCCACACCCCGGTGGCACTGCGCTCGCGCACGGTGATCGCCGTGCCGAGGGGGGCCTGGGGATCCCCCAGGGGGGCCGGTTGATCGGCGAAGGCCAGGCTGATGGGGCCCCACAGCCACAGCAGCAGGCGGCGGGCCATGGCCAGCTCCCGCAGGCGGCCGCGCAGCATCAGCTGGCTGAGCACCCCCTGGCTGCGCTGCAACCAGCCCTGGCAGCGGCGCTGTTCCCGCTCGATCTGCTCGAGGCCGCTGCGCAGCAACCACACCCCCAGCCCCTGGGGCGGGGCCGGGGCATCGTCAGCCTCGAAGGCCACGGGCCGCAGCTCCAGCACCCGGCCCCCCTCCAGCAGGGTGGTGATGGCGCCGGGAATCTCGTCGGGCAGGGCCTGCTGCAGCAGCCCCTCCACGGGCAATTGCAGCAGCCAGTCGCTCGGGTAGCGGGCTTCACCGGGCAGCAAGAGGAGCAGCGGCGCCGGCTGCCAGCGCTCGCGCAGCTGCTGCAGCTCCCGCTCCAGGGTGGCCGCCGGCATGGTGCTGCCCACGCTCCACACCAGCAGCTGCACGCCGCTGGGCTGGGGCGACTCGGGGCCATCGCCGCCGGGCTCCACCACGGTGTAGGCGTCGCTCAGCAGGCGCTCCAGGCCTTGGCGCAGCAGCGGTTCCGCCAGGATCAGCAGCGTCGGCTTCGGCTGGTGCTGCGCCACTGTCTGCGGGCCTTGGCGATCGAGCGCTCAAGGTAACGGGGTTCGCCCGGGTTCTCCAGCCCCGGCCGCGATTTCAGCGGGGCCGGCCGCAGAGGTGCAGGGTGTACGACTCGATGGCGAAGCCGGTGTGCCGTTCGATCTGCTGGAGCAACTCCGGGGGCAGTTCCACGTCGATGTCCTGGATGGCGCCGGTGCGCAGGCAGGTGAGGTGGCTGTGGGGGTCGCTGCGGTAGCCGTAGAGCCGGCCGCTGGCGCGGTCGAGGCACTCGATCACCCCGGCGCTCTGCAGCGCTTCGAGGTTTTGGTAAACGGAGGTGTGGCCGATGTTGCGCCCGCGGGCATTGAGCCGCTCAAAGATGTCGCGGGCGCTGAGGTGATCACGCTCCTGCCAGAGCAGATCCAGCACCATGCGCCGTTGGCGCGAGAGGCGCATGCCCAGGTCGCGGCAGCGGCCGTAGGCGGTCTCCACCCCGGTGGATGGCACCGTGCCACGGCTGGCGCTGGTGGCCCTGCTGGCGGTGGTGGCTCGGCTGGTCGCCACGGTGGCGAGGTGTCTTACACCGTTATAGGGCCGTTAGGCGAAGTGAGTGCGTCTTGGAGGCGCTCCGGCCCCACCGCGGCGATCGCCTCCGCCAGGTCGACGGTGCCGTCGTAGAGGGCGCGGCCCACGATCACCCCCTCCACGCCGAGGGGCGCAATGCTGAGCAGCGAGAGGATGTGCTCCAGGCAGCCGATGCCGCCGGAGGCGATCACCGGAATGCTGCTGGCTTCGGCCATGGCCCGCAGGGCCTCCAGGTTGGGGCCCGCCAGGGTGCCGTCGGTGGCGATGTCGGTGCTCACGATCGCCGCCACGCCGCTGGCCTCAAAGCGGCGGGCCAGGTCGGTGGCCCGCACGCTGCTGGTTTCCAGCCAGCCCCGGGTGGCCACCAGGCCATCCTTGGCGTCGATGCCCACCACCACGCGGCCGGGGTGGCGGCTCGCCAGCTCGGCCACCAGCTCCGGTTGTTCGATGGCCACGGTGCCGAGGATCACCCGATCGAGGCCGCAGGCCAGCAGCTCCTCCGCCCGTTGGGCGCTGCGCACGCCGCCCCCCAGTTGCACGGGGATCGACAGGGCGGCGGTGATCGCCTTCACCGCCTGGTCGTTGATCGGTTGGCCGGAGCGGGCGCCGTCCAGGTCCACCAGGTGCAGCCGCTCGGCCCCCTGCGCCTGCCAG
>JBEBCX010000148.1:0-4387 GCA_041157425.1 Cyanobacteriota bacterium
AGGCTGAGGCATGGCCGTGCCAGCAGCTGGCGGGCGGCGTTGTGCAGGTCTGTCGGGGTGAGCTGGGCCGCCGCCTGCAGGCTGCGGTCGGCGAAGTCCATCGCCAGGCCATGGCCCAGCACCAGCGCCTGGCGGTCAGCCAGTTGGCTGCTGGTCTGGCGCCCCAGGGCTTCCTGACCCCGGAACTTGGCCAGGGTCAGCTCCAGCTCCGCTGGGGTGAGCGGCTGCTCCAGCAGCCGCTGCCACTCGTTGAGCAGCTCACGGCAGGCGTCTGCGGCCCGATCGGCTGAGCTGGAGAGGTGCATCACGAAGGGCGCATCCCCGAGCCGGGCCGGGTGGTGCACCCCCACGTCGTAGGCCAAGCCATGCTCCTCGCGCAGGACCACAAACAGACGGCTGGACATGCCGATGCCCAGGTGGCAATGGAGCAGCCGCAGGGCCAGGGCCTGCTCGGCCCCCAGCGGGGTGGTGGTGGTGCCCAGCATCAGCACCAGCTGTTCGGTGTCGTCGCAGCTGGTGGCCACGGTGCCGTTGGGGGTGCCGCTGGGGCCGGCCCGCCGCTGGGGCGCGCTGGGGGCCCAGTGGTGCCCCTCGAGGCCTTTCAGCACGAGCGCCTCCACATGGGGAGGGATCTGGCCGGCCAGCACCATCACCGCGCCCCCTTGGCCCAGGGCCTCGGCTTGGCGCTGCAGAGCCTCCCGGTCCAGCTGCCGCAGCTCCGCCTCCACCCCCAGGGGGTCGTGGCCGTAGGGCCCCGTGCCGTAGAGCTGCTCCCGCAGTTGGTCGTGGGCCACCTGGAAGGGGTCTTCCCGTTGCCGTTGCAGGGTCTGCAGGTTCAGCTGACGCTCGAGGGTGATTTGGTCGTCCACGAGCCAGGGGCTGCAGACCATCTGCAGCAACAGGGGCAGAAGCGTGGCGGCGTCATCGCTGGCGCATTTGAGGCTGATCAAGGTGGCGTCCTCCGCGGCCTCGCAGCGCAGGCCGGCGCCACGGCCCTCCACCAGATCCGCCAGGGCATCACCGCTGAAGGAGCCGCAGCCTCGGCTGAGCACCCCTGCCAGCAGTTGGGCCGCGCCCCGCTGGTGGGCCGGATCGGCGCTGCTGCCGCCGCGCATCCAGAGCTTGGCGGAGAGGATCGGGGCCCCGGGCCGGTGCAGCAGCCAGAGCGGGCAGGGGAGGTCCCAGCGTCCCGCCTCCACACGGGCCGCCGGCGCCAGGCTGGTGGTCATGCCGGCACCGCCCGCAGGCTGAAGGCCCGCTCCGGCGCCAGCAGCGGCACCATCTGCCGCTGCAGGCTGCCCGCATCCCACTGCTCCATCCAGTCGAGGGGGGCCTGCAGGTTGTGGCGGCGCTGCCACAGGTGGCTGTTGCCGACCATGGCGGCCACCGAACCCGCCACCTCCAGGCTGAAGCGGTAGCCATTGCCCACCAGGCGCCGGGCCCGCTCCACTTCCGCCTCGGCGGGGGGGCGCTCCTGCAGCTCCACCAACACCCGGTTCACCTCCTGCTCCACCGCCTCCAGCTGTTCGGCCTCGCACACCGCCTCCAGCAGCACCAGGCAGCCGCTTTCCAGCACGTTGAGGTCGAGGTCGATGCTCTCCACCAGGCGCAGCTCCTCCCGCAGGCGCTCCACCAGCCGGCTGCGGCGCCCCTCCGCCAGCAGCGTGGTGAGCAGATCACCTCCGAGCACACTGCGCTGATCCGCCGCCCCCGGCAGCTGCCACACCATCAGCAGCCGCGCCGCCTCCAGCCGCGGCAGCTCCAGCCGGGCCCTTCCGGCACGGAGCTCCAGGGGGGGATGGGGGGTCTCGGGCTCTTCGCCAGGCCGCAGTTGCCCCAACCGTGAGCGCTCGAGCTGCTCCTGCAGGGCATCGGTGCGGGTGCCGATGGGGCCGGCGATCGCCAGGCAGCAACGCTCCGGCCTGTAGTGCCGCCGGTGGAACTGCGCCATGGTGTCGGGCCTGTGGGCCTCCAGGGCCGCCCGCGCCCCCAGGATCGGCAACCCATAGGCGTGGGATCCACAGGCCTGGCGCAGCAACTCCTGGAAGGCCACCTCCTCCGGTTGGTCCTCGCTCTGGGCCAGCTCCTCCAGCACCACCTGGCGCTCCAGGTCGAAGTCGTGGGCATCGAGCCGCGGTTGCAGCACCAGGTCCAGCAGCAGCTCCAGGGCCTCGTCGCTGGCTTCCGGCGGCATCAGCACGTGGTAGTGCACATCGTCGAAGCCGGTGGCGGCGTTGCTGTTGCCTCCGAGGGCTTCCACCCGGTAATCGAACTCCCCGGCCGCCAGCTGGTCGCTGCCCTTGAACACCATGTGCTCGAGGAAGTGGGCGATGCCGGATTCCGCGGCCGTCTCCCGGGCGCTGCCGGCGCGGCACCAGAAATCGATGCAGACCACCGGCGCCTGGGGCAAGTCGATCTGCACCACGGCCGCGCCGTTGCTCAGGTGCAGCTGCTGCGGCTCAGGAAGGGACTGAACGGCGGCAGCGGGCTGTGGCGGCAACGGCAGGCCTGACGGTGAGTTGAAGCCATTCTGCTGGCAGGATCGAGGCCGTGTTGCTGCGGCATCCACCATGAGTTCAGCCGCCCTCGGCATCCACCCGCTGGTGGATGCGCTGGCCGATCGCATCCGCCTCTGCTGGACCCAGCTGCCGGAACTCGAGCCCCTGGAGGTGGATCCCGAGCTGGAGGCCATCAGCGGCAGCCTCGAGGGCGAAGATCTGTTCATCCGCAACGAGCTGCGCCGCAGCCGCGGCCTGCGCAAACTCCACCTGGAGACGGCGCGCCTGGGGGCGGGCCTGCAGATCCTGCATTGCGTCTTCTTCCCCGATCCCCGCTACGACCTGCCGGTGTTCGGTGCCGACATCGTGGCCGGCCGTGGTGTGGTGTCCGCCGCGATCGTGGACCTCTCCCCCGTGGGGCCTTCCCTGCCGGCGTCGGTGGCGGCGGCCCTGGAGGCCCTGCCGCCGCGGGCCTTCAGCCAGGAGCGGGAACTGCCGGCGTGGGGCACGATTTTCTCGCCCTATGTGCGCTTCGTGCGCCCCAGCGACGCCGCTGAGGAGGAGCAGTTTGTGGCGCTGGTGGGGGATGTGCTGGATGTGATTGCCGCCGCTAGCCGCACGGCGCCGGCTCAGCCCAGCGATCACCCCGATACCGTGAGGCGTCATCAGGGTCAGCTCTCCTATTGCCAGCAGCAGAAACGCAACGACAAGACCCGCCGGGTGTTGGAAAAGGCCTTCAATCCCGATTGGGCCGATCGCTACATCGAGCAGCTGCTGTTCGACGACCCGCTGCCGCTGCGTTGATGGAGCGCTTGACCGCTCGGCCTTGGCTCCTGGCCGGTGGCGGTGCGCTGCTGCTGGTGTTGGCGGGCCTGGCCCTGCGGCCCCGCCCCAAACCCGCCCCTGCTCCGGCCCCACCTCCAGTGGTGCAACCGGAGGCGGTGTCGGCCTTGGGCTATCTCGAACCCGCCGGTGAGGTGGTGGAGCTGGCTGCCCCCAGCAGCGGCATTGCCGGCTCTCCGCGTCTCAGCCAGCTGCTGGTGCAGGAGGGTCAGCGGGTGCGCCGTGGCCAGTTGTTGGCCAGCTTCGACAACCGCCCGCGCCTCCAGGCCGACCTGGCCGCCGTCAATGCCCGGCTGCAGAGCCTGCAGGCCCAGATCCGCTTGCAGCGCCGGGAGGTTGACCGTTATGCCCGCGCTGCGATCAGCGGTGCGGCCTCGCAGGTGCTGCTGGAGGAAAAGCGCGACGAACTGGTGAAACTGGAGGGCCTGTTGCGTGAAGCCCTCGCCCAGCGCCAGGGGCTGCAGGTGGATCTGGCCATGAGCGAGCTGCGGGCGCCCCTGGATGCCACGGTGCTCAAGATCCATGCCCAGGTGGGCGAGCGCCCCGGTGCCAAAGGGGTGATGGAGCTGGGCGCCAGCCACCAGATGGAGGCGGTGGCGGAGGTGTACGAGAGCGACATCAACCGGGTGCGCGTGGGCCAGAGCGTGCGCCTCACCAGTGAGAACGGTGGCTTCAGCGGCACCCTCCAGGCCCGGGTGCTGCGCATTTCCCCCCAGGTGAGCCAGCGCCAGGTGCTCTCCACCGACCCCACGGGCGATGCCGATGCCCGGGTGGTGGAGGTGCGGTTGGCCCTCGATCCCCAGGCCGCCGCCCAGGTGCGCAATCTGGCGGGCCTGAAATTGATCGCGCGCTTCACGCCGTGAGCTGGAGGGCCTGGTTGGCGGCCCGCTGGCGGGCGCGGCGCATTCCCCTGGCCTGGTTGCTGCTCACCCGGCAACCGGTGCGCCTGGCGGTGGCCCTGGCGGGCATCAGCTTCGCCGGAATCCTGATGTTCATGCAGCTGGGGTTCCGCGATGGCCTGTTTGACGCCAGCGTCACCATCCACC
>JBEBCX010000149.1:0-4359 GCA_041157425.1 Cyanobacteriota bacterium
CCCCAGGTCGGGGTAATGGTCGGTGTGGTCGAGCTCCAGGTTGGTGATCACCCCCAACCAGGCCTGGAATTTCACCAGGGTGCCGTCGGATTCATCGGCTTCGGCCACCAGCAGCGGGCCATGGCCGTTGCGGCCATTGCTGCCGAAGGCGGGAACCACCCCGCCGATCACGGCGGTGGGGTCGTGGTTGGTGGCGTGCAGCAGGCTGGCGATCAGCGTGCTGGTGGTGGTTTTCCCATGGCTGCCGGCCACGGCCACGCTGCGCTGGTCGGCAATCAGGGCCGCCAGCACGTCGGAGCGGTGCAGCACCTGCAGCCCGGCCCGGCGCGCTTCTTCCAATTCCTGGTTGTGGGCGGGCACTGCGGAGCTCACCACCACCAGCGGCGCCCTGGAGGTGCCGCTGCGGATGGCGTTGATGGTGGCGGCGCTCTGTTCGCGGAACACCCGCACCCCGCGGCTGCGCAGGTCCTGCAGCACGGCGTTGTCGCGGGGGTCGGAGCCGCTCACCGCATAGCCCCGGTCCGCCAGGATCCCTGCGATGGCCGACATGCCGATGCCACCGACGCCGATGAAGTGCACGGGTTGGTGGCGATCGAGCTGCTGACCCAAGGGCGTGTCCAAGCCTGCGGCGACGCTAAGCCGAGAAGCTCGGGTTGTCTCCCCGGGCCCGTTGTCCCCATCTGGGGACTGCCGGCGATCTCGGTATGATCGGCGGCCAAATCCTCCCTTGCTAGCGGCTTCGGCTGCGTTCCGCCATGACCTTGAAGGTTGCGATCAATGGATTCGGCCGCATCGGTCGCAACTTCATGCGCTGCTGGCTCAGCCGCGGTGCCAACACCGGCATCGAGGTGGTGGGCATCAACGGCTCCGGTGACACCAACACCAACGCCCACCTGCTCAAGTACGACTCGATGCTTGGCCCCCTGCGCAACGCAGAGGTGACCACCACCGAGGACACGATCGTCATCAACGGCAAGACGATCAAAACCTTCTACGACCGCAACCCCGCCAACCTGCCCTGGAAGGAATGGGGCGTGGACCTGGTGATCGAGTCCACCGGCGTCTTCAACGACGACGTGGGCGCCAGCAAGCACTTCGAAGCCGGCGCCAAGAAGGTGATCCTCACCGCCCCGGGCAAGGGCGCCAAGGTGGGCACCTTCGTGGTGGGCGTCAACGCCGACCAGTACCGCCACGAGGAGTGGGACATCCTCAGCAACGCCAGCTGCACCACCAACTGCATGGCGCCGATCGTGAAGACCATCGACCAGGCCTTCGGGATCGTGAAGGGCACCATGACCACCACCCACAGCTACACGGGTGACCAGCGCATCCTCGATGCCGCCCACCGCGACCTGCGCCGCGCCCGCGCCGCAGCGGTGAACATCGTTCCCACCAGCACCGGTGCCGCCAAGGCGGTGGCCCTGGTGTACCCCGAGGTGAAGGGCAAGCTCAGCGGCATCGCCCTGCGCGTGCCCACCCCCAACGTGTCGGTGTGCGACATGGTGTTCGAAACCAGCCGCGACACCTCCGCCGAGGAGGTGAATGCCGTGCTCAAGGCCGCCTCTGAAAACGGCATGAAGGGGATCATCAAGTACTGCGATCTGCCCCTGGTGTCCAGCGACCACGCCGGCACCGACGAGAGCACCATCGTCGACGCCGATCTCACCCTGGTGATGGGCGGCAACATGGTGAAGATCGTTTGCTGGTACGACAACGAGTGGGGCTACAGCCAGCGCGTGGTCGACCTGGCCGAGATCGTGGCCAAAAACTGGAAGTGATCCAGCGGCCCCCAGGGCCTCTCCGCCGCCCCCCGGGGCGGCTTTTTTGTGCCCGTTGCGCTGCCCTGGGGCCCTGGGGCTGAATCAGAAGTGGCTGTAGCCGCGGCTGCCGGCCACGGGTTCGCCACTGCCCTGCCAGAGCAGGGATCCGGCCGCGGCGCCGCCGCTGGCGGGAATCAGGCGGCCGATCCGCTGGCACCCCGGCAGCGCCGCCACCAGGGCTTCCCCCCAGGCCGGCTCCAGGGCCAGCACCAGCTCGAAGTCTTCACCGCCCGCCAGGCACCAGCCCTCCCCCTGGGGCAGCTGGGCCAGTCCCGTGGGGATCGGCAGGGTGCCCCGGTTGAGTTCGGCCACGCAGCCGGCGCCGACGGCCAGGTGGGCCACCGCCGCCGCCAGGCCATCGCTGCTGTCGGTGCCGCCCACCCGCCAGGGGCTGCCCGGGGGCTGGCAGCGGGCCAGGGTCTCCACCGCATCCAGCCGCGGCCGGGGGCGGCGGTGGGCCTCGATGGCTTGCTGCCGCAATGTTTCCCCCAGGCCCGTGGCCTGCGGCGCCGGCAGCTCCTGTTGCAGCAGGGCCAGCCCCAGCCGGCTGAGGCCATGGGGCCCCGTGCTCACCAGCCAGTCGCCCGCCCGGCCATCGCCGCGGCGGATCGCCCCGGCGCCGAGCCGTCCGAGGGCGGTGATCGCCAGCATGCGCTGGCGGCCACCGCTGCAGTCGCCCCCCAGCAGCTGGCCGCCGTAGTGCCCCAGGGCGCTGCTCAGGCCGGCGTAGACCCCCTCCACCCAGGCCCAGGCGGTGTCGGCCGGGGCCACGAGCCCCACCGTGATCCCCACCACGGGGCCGCAGCCCATGGCCGCCAGGTCGGAGAGGTTGGCTGCGGCGGCCCGCCAGCCCACGTCCTCAGGCCCCATGGTGGCGTCGCTGAAGTGCAGCTCCTCCACCAGCAGGTCGGTGTTGACCACCAGGCTGGCGTCGCCGCTGGGCCGCAGGATCGCCGCGTCGTCGTCCAGTTGGCCCGGGGGGGCGTAGGCCGCCAGGCGCCGCAGCAGCTCCGCTTCTCCCAGGTCGCGCAGCAGCACGGGATCAGGCGTGGGGCTTGAGGTTGTCGGCCCCTTCGATCACCCGCGCCTTCACGATTCCGTCGTTCACGCCCAGTTCCTCCAGCACCTCGAAGCCGTCCACCACGTAGCCGAAGGCGCCGTAGCGCCCGTCCACCAGGTTGAGGCCGGCGGGGGTGAGCTCGGCTTCGTAGAGGAAGAAGAAGAACTGCGAGGAGCCGTCGTCGAGGGCTTCATCGGAGTGGGCCCAGCCCAGGGTGCCCAGGGTGGCGAAGGGCAGCACCGGTGTGGCCTTGAACAGCCCCAGGTCTTCGAAGGTTTGGTTGTAGAAGGGCGCGGCTTCCCCGGGCACCCGGATCTCCAGGGGCACGTGGCGCTCGGCCTTGGTTTTGGGGTCGATGTAGCCGGTGTCGGCCCCCTTGGGGTCGCCGGTTTGCAGCACGTAGAAGTCTTCGGCCCGGGTGAAGGGCAGGCCGTCGTAGAAGCCCTTCTGCACCAGATCCACGAAGGCGCCGGCGGTGAGGGGGGCGTTGTAGCCATCCACCACGGCGGTCAGTGGCCCCTGGGTGGTGTCGATGGCCACGGTGGCGCGGCCCAGCAGGCGCGGCAGAGCATCGAATTCGGCCGGAATCGCAAAGGGGAACTCGCCCACCAGCAGGGCTTCCAGTTGGCCGATGGTGGTGAGGGCGGCGCGGCGGTCCGCCAGGAAGGTGTCACGGTCGGCGGCTTCGCTGGAGGCCGCCAGGGTTTGCAGCTGGCCCTCCAGTTGGTCCAGCAGCTGGCCGCCCTGGGTTGCCTGGGCCGCCGGCAGGCTGGACCGGATTGCGGCGCTGCGGGTGTTGAGCAGGGTCTGGCTGCGGCGCACGGTGCCGGCCAGGGCGGTCCAGCGTTTGGCCCGCAGGTCGTCGCTGGTGCTCTCCAGCCGGTGTTGCAGCTCCTGCAGATCCCCCTGCTGAATCGGCAGGGCATCACGCAGGATGGCGGCCGGATCGGTGACCGCATTGCCGGGGGGTAGGGCGGCCCAGGCGGTGCCCCCCAAGGGCAAGCCCGTGATCAGCAGCATCAGCACCATCCCCACCACCGCCCGCAGGGCCCGGGGGAGCGCCTGAAGGGTGGGGCCAAGGGGGAGCCATCCCTTGAGATCCATGCTGCAGCCTTGTCTCTGCCGGGACTCTGGCACAGCCGTATGATCCCGCCTGAACCGTTCGGCCGGGATGATCTCGAGCAACGACTTTCGCACCGGCACGACGATCGAAATCGACGGCCAGGTCTGGCGTGTGGTCGAGTTCCTGCACGTCAAACCCGGCAAGGGCTCAGCGTTTGTGCGCACCAAGCTGAAGGCGGTGCAGAGCGGCAACGTGGTGGAGAAAACCTTCCGCGCCGGTGAAACCGTTCCCCAGGCCCAGCTCGAGAAGGCTGTGCTGCAGCACACCTACATGGAGGGCGACGACTACGTCTTCATGGACATGGCCTCCTACGAGGAAACCCGCCTGACCGCCAAGCAGATCGGCGATCAGCGCAA
>JBEBCX010000150.1:0-4348 GCA_041157425.1 Cyanobacteriota bacterium
GCCGAGGCCCTCGATGCCCTGCAGCTGCTCTGCCGCCTGGAGGGCATCATCCCGGCCCTGGAGACGGCCCACGCCTTCGCCTGGCTCGACAAGCTCTGCCCCACCCTCGCCCCGGGCACCGAGGTGGTGGTGAACCTCTCCGGCCGCGGCGACAAAGACGTCAACACCGTGGCCGATCGCCTCGGGGACGCCCTCGGCGGCTGAGCTCAGCCCAGCAGCCGCTCCAGGGTGCGGGCCACCGCCTGCACGGCGGAGCGGGCGGTGGCATAGGCCATGCGCATCGGGCCGATCAGGGCCACGTGCCCCAGGCCGTCGGCTCCCGCGCCGTAGCTGGCCTGCACCACGGCGCAGGGCCCCAGGGCCGGGTGGGGGTGTTCCGTGCCGATCCACACGCCGCCAAGACCGCCGGCCTGCTCGCTGAGCAGCACCTGGCCCGGTTCCTCTTCCACCAGTTGCAGCAGCGGGCGAAGGCTGTCGCTGCGTTGAAACTCAGGCTGCAACAGCAACCCCCCCAGCCCCATGGTGAGGGCGCCCTGGGGGGAGCTGGGCAGGCCCTGGCGGTGGCTGTGGAGCCCCTGCCGCAGCACGGCGCCACTCAGCTTCAGTTGGCTGGGGAGGGTTTGCCAGTGCAGCTCGCCGCGGCTGAGCTGCTCGCAGGCCCAGCGTTCCAGGGCCGGCAGTTGGCCGTGGGCGGCGGCGGGAAGCCGCAGGTTGAGGTTGCTGGCGCAGGCCCCCTCCTCCACCAGAAACACCAACAGCCGCTCGCCGCTGGGCACCAGCCGCAGCGCCTGCAGCCGCGGGTTGCGCCGCTGGGGGCGTGTGATCAGGCTCAGCAGCCCGGTGAGGTCCGCCAGACGCCGCGCCAGCTGCAGCAACAGGTCATCCAGGGCCGCCCACTGCAGGCTCAGCCCCATCAACTCCCGCTCCAGCTGGCCCACCGCCACCCCCGGCGCCGGCAGCAGGCAGTCCACGTAGTGGCGGTAGCCCCGTTGGCTGGGGATGCGGCCGGCGGAGGTGTGGGGCTGGGTCAGCAGCCCCCGCTGCTCCAGGGCCCCCATGGCGGAGCGCACGGTGGCGGGGCTGGCGTCGAGACCGAAGCGCTGCACCAGGGTCTTGCTGCCCACCGGCTCGGTGGTGTCCACGTAATGGCGCACCGTGGCCTGCAGCACTTCCTGTTGCCGGCGCGGCAGCAGCTGCACGGTCTGCGGTGCGGGAGGGTGCCGCGATCGTAGGGGGACCCGTCAGCGGCGGGGAGGGTTTCAGTAGCGGGGAACGCCTGCGTCCACCTCCACGCTCCAGGCGTCGATGCCCCCCTGCAGGTTCCACACCTGCCCGTAGCCCTGGGCCTCCATCAGCCAACAGCCGAACTGCCAGCTGCGCACGCCGGCGTGGCACAGCACCACCACGGGCTGCTCGGGGTTGAGCAGGGCGGGCAGCTGCTCGATCCACTCCTGGGAGCTGCCCAGGGGCAGGTGAATCACCGGCTGCGCCAGCCGGGCCAGCTCCAGTTCCATCGGTTCGCGCACATCCACCAGCTGCAGCGGCTCGCCGGCATCGAGGCGGGCTTTGAGCTCACGGGCGCTGAGCGGGGATGGGCTGGCCATGGCGGCACCGTAGCCAGCGGCCCGGCCATGCATAAAGATGAGGCCACACCTGTGTGCGAGGCATGAGGGCGCGCCCCTTCCTGGTGGCTGTGCTGGCGGTGGCCGCGGCGCTGCTCAGTGCAGCCCTGGCGGGGTGGTGGTTGCTGTGGAACCACAGCCCCCTGGCCCTGCAGACCCAGCGGCTGGAGCTGCCCCTGGCGGCCCGCTTCGTGCCCCGCACGGCCCCCCTCAGCCTGCACTGGCTGGTGGCCCCGGATCAGCCCGCCGCCTATGCCCGGGCGGTGGCCCGCCCCCGCCAGCGGCGTGAGGCCGCCGCCGCCGCCGAACGCCTGCGGGATGGGGCGTTCGCCGCCGCCGGCCTCGATTACCGCTCGGAGCTGGCCCCCTGGCTGGGCAGCCAGAGCAGCTTCGCCCTGCTCACCCCCGCGGAGGCCAAACAGCCCCCCGGTTGGGTGCTGGCCCTGCGCAGCCGCGACAGCGCCGGCGCCCGCCGCTTCCTGCAGCGCTTCTGGCAAACCCGCAGCCTCGCCGGCACCGACCTGCAGATCAGCAGCTACCGCGGCATGGGGCTGATCAGCGGCCGCGGCGCCCTGCTGGGGCAGGACCCCCAACCCCTGGCCACCGCCCTGATCAACGACGACCTGGTGCTGATCGCCTCCGGCCGCGGCGTGCTGGAGCAGGCGTTGGACGTGTCCCAGATCGATGAACTCAACCAGGCCGCCAGCCAGCCGCTGCAGCAGGCGGTGGCCCGCCTGGGCCAGGGGGTGGCCCTGCTCACCGCCCGCCCCCAGGCCATGGAGCAGTGGCTGGGGTTGCCCGCCAGCGATGACGCCGAGGCCATTGAGTTGGTGGCGGCCCTGGCCCCAGCGGGCGCCGGTGTGAGCGTGGATGCCCTCACCCAGTTGCGGGAGCCGTTGCCGCCCCTGCCGGCCCTGCCCGCTGAGCTGCCCCAGCAGTTGCAGACCCCGGCCACCAGCCTGGCCCTGCTCAGCCAGCCCGCCCAGCTGCTCGACAGCGAGGGCGCCAACGCCTGGGCACGGCTGCTGGCCCCCCTGCTGCAGCGGGCCCTGGCCGGCGCCGCCGGCCCCCTGCCCCAGCTGGTGGCCGCCGCCGATGCGGGGCCGCTGCTCTGGGCCGATCAACCGGAGGGTTGGTTGCTGGCCACCCGTCCGGATCAGCCGGCCATGGAGCCGCTGCAGGCGGAACTGGAGCAGCAGGGCTTCAGCCTCTCCCCGCTTGAGAGCAAGGGGCTCACGGTTCAAGCCTGGACGCGGCTGCAATCACGCCCGGTGAAGGGCAACCCCGATCAGCTGCAGGCGCAGCTGGCGGGGGCCCGCAGCCAGGAGCGCGGCTGGGCCTGGTGGGGCCAGGGGCTGGCGGTGCTCAACCAGCAGCACGAGGGCCGGCAGCTGCCCCAGCAGCGCCTGGATCAACTGCAGGCCCTCGGGGCCCCCACGGCTCCGCTGCAGTGGGCCATGGATGGCGGCACCGCCCAGGGGCTGCTGCGCCGCTGGCAGCCCTGGCGGTTGCTCAACACCCTCGCCAGCACCCCCCTCACCCCCAGCGTGGAGGGGGCGGCCCTCAGCCTTGAGCCCGATGGCGCCGACCGCCGCGCCCTGCGGCTGCGGGCCTCCCTGCAACTGCGGCATTGAGGGCTGGCCATGACCCGCAAGCGTGAATTGCTGCTGCTGCGCCACGGCATCGCCGAGGAGGGCGGCCCCGATCTGGACGACGCCCAGCGCAGCCTCACCGACGAGGGCCGCGCCCGCAGCCAGCTGTTGCTGCAGCGCCTGGTGGAGCTGGATCTGGCCTGTGATCTGGTGCTGAGCAGCCCCCTGGTGCGCGCCCGCCAGACGGCCGAACTGGCGGTGGCGGCAGGGTTGGCCCCGGAGCTCGAGTTGGCGGCGGCCCTGGCTCCCCTGGCGGATCCGCTGCCGCTGCTGGAGCGCTGGCTGGGGCCCCTCTCGCCGCGCTCCGGCTGGCGGCGCCTGGCCCTGGTGGGCCACGAGCCCGACCTCAGCACCCTGGCGGCCCTGCTGATCGGGGTGCCCATGGGCCAGGCCCCCGAGGCCCTGCAGCTCAAGAAGGCCGGTGTGGCCCTGCTGCAATGGCCCCAGCCCCCCCAGGGGGCGCTGCCGGGCTCGGCCCGCCTGGCGCTGCTGCTGCCGCCGCGGGTGTTGTTGGGGCGCCGCAGCCCCAATGCCCCATCCGGTGGCTAGGGGCACCAACGCGCTTCTGGGCTGGCCTTAGGTTGCGATCAACCGATCAAGCAGCAGCACCGTGGTGGAGGCAACGTTGCAAACGGCCGCGCCGGCGTACCGCCCTGGACTGGAGGGGGTCCCCGCCACCCAGTCGTCGGTGTGCGACATCGACGGCCTGCAGGGTCTTCTCACCTACCGCGGCTACAGCGTTGAGGAGCTGGCGGCCCACAGCACCTTCCTGGAAACCGCCTACCTGCTGATCTGGGGCGAGCTGCCCACGGCCGCGCAGCTGCGGGAGTTTGAGCACGAGGTGCAGATGCACCGGCGGGTGAGCTTCCGCATCCGCGACATGATGAAGTGCTTCCCCTCCCAGGGGCACCCGATGGATGCGCTGCAGAGCAGTGCCGCCTCCCTGGGGCTCTTTTATTCCCGCCGCGCCCTCGACAACCCCGAGTACATCGTGTCGGCGGTGGTGCGGCTGATCGCCAAGATCCCCACGATGGTGGCGGCGTTCCAGCTGATCCGCAAAGGCCAGGATCCGAT
>JBEBCX010000151.1:0-4343 GCA_041157425.1 Cyanobacteriota bacterium
CGATGGCCGCAATCTATCGAGGGTGTCTCGGAACGAGCTGCTGCTGCTCCCGCAACTTGCCGGTGTAGCCCAGCTGGCGGGCCACGGCCGTGAGCTGGGCGGGGTCCTTGCCGGCCTGGGCGGGGTGGCAGGCGGCCCACCAGATCTGATGGTCGAGGCGATTGGCGGCGGTCACCTGACCACCGGGGTTGAGCTCGCGGATCTCGAGGGCATCGCCCTTGAGGGTGAGGCGCATGGGGGCCTCGGGGCTGCAGCGCAGGGTGTCCACCGCCAGCTTCACCCCCGTGGGCGTTTCCAGCCACAGCACGATCGTGCGGGCCGTGGGGTCCCGCGCATCCGGCTTGGCGTCGTGCACGCCGATCAGATGCTCACCGCCGATGGTGCTCCAGCGGCGCAGCACCAGGAGATCCGCCGGACGCTGCTCCGCCGAGGTGCGAAAGCTGGCGTCGGGCGCGGCGTGGACCTGGGCCGCGGCCGCCAGCAGCGCCGCCGCGGCCCATGGCCCAACAACCCGTTGGCGAAGGCTGGGGCGGTGGCTGGGGCGGAGCCAACCCATGGCTGACGGCAATCGCAATGCGCTTGCCAGCATGGGGCATATGGCCGCCTCGCCGATCCCCCTCGACCACCAGGCCACCACCCCCTGTGATCCGGCGGTGGTGGAGGCGATGGCGCCCTGGTGGAGCACCCTGGCGGCCAACCCCGCCAGCCGCTCCCACCGCCCCGGGCTGCAGGCCGCCGCCGCCGTGGCCCAGGCCCGGGAACGGATCGGCGCGGCCCTGGGCGTGGCCCCAGAGGCGGTGCTGTTCACCAGCGGCGCCACGGAGGCCAACAACCTGGCCCTCAAGGGGCTGGCGGAGGCGGAACTGGCGCGGGGCGGCGGCCGCCGCCACCTGGTGACCCTCACCACGGAGCACCGGGCGGTGCTGGATCCGCTGCGCTACCTGGCGCGCCACGGCTTTGAGCTCACCGAAGTGGCGGTGGGGCCCGACGGCCTGGTGGATCTGGCGGCGTTGGAGGCGGCCCTGCGCCCCGACACGCTGCTGCTGAGCGTGATGGCGGCAAACAACGAAATCGGCGTGCTGCAGCCCCTGGCGGCGATCGCACCCCTGTGCCGGCAGCGGGGCATCGCCCTGCACAGCGATGGGGCCCAGGCCATCGGCCACATCCCCCTGCAGCCGGCCGCGCTGGGGATCGACCTGCTGAGCCTCAGCGGCCACAAGCTCTACGGCCCCCCGGGCATCGGCGTGCTGGTGCGGCGCCCCGGGCTGGAGCTGGCGCCCCAGCTCCATGGCGGCGGCCAACAGGAGGGGCTGCGGGCCGGCAGCCTGCCGGTGCCGCTGATCGTGGGCCTGGCCACGGCGCTGGAGCTAGCCCTGGCGGACCTGGAGCCCCGGGCGGCGCGGCTGGGAAGCCTGCGGGATCAGCTCTGGAGCGGTCTGGAGGCCCTGGGGGGCGTTCGGCGCAATGGGGCCGCCACACCGCGGCTGGCCCACAACCTCAACATCACCATCGCGGGGGTGGATGGGGCCGCGCTGCAGCGGCGGCTGCGGAGCGCCCTGGCGGTGAGCAGCGGCTCCGCCTGCAGTGGCGGCGCCCCCTCCCATGTGCTGCAGGCCCTGGGGCTGAGCCGGCAGGAGGCGGCCGCCTCGCTGCGCTTCGGGCTGGGGCGGCACAGCAGCGAAACCGACATCGACGCCGCCCTGCAGATCCTGCGGGAGGCCGTCACCGAGCTCCGCCAGCGCGGGCCCGCCGGGGCCTGATTGTCACAAGCACAACAATTGCTGGGCAGCCCCGCAGGCCATCGCTAGCTTCCGGGCAATTGCTGTTTGACCATGGGACTGCCGACCCCAGGCACCAACAAATTGCAGGTGCTGCGGGCCATCGAGGAGGGCTGGCAGGCCTTCTGCCGCGCCCCCTGGCCATTCCTGTTGTTTGAAGTGCTGGTGCTGGTGGTGAGCGCCCCCTTCGCCGCCCTGCTGGCCGGTGGGGTGGTGCGGCTGAACAGCCCGGAGCCCGCCTTCGTGCATCCCATCGCCGCCGGCATCGGCCTGGTGGTGGGCCTGGTGGGCTACGTGATCGTGGCCCTCTGGGGCGCCGTGGGCCTTACCCGCGCCGCCTGGATCAGCCTCGATGGCCAGAAACCCAGCTTTGCCCAGTTCACCCGCTGGGATCGCTGCGCCTCCGGCCGCCTGCTGGGCTCGGTGCTGCTGCTGTCGGTCCTGATCGGCCTGGTGGGGGTGTTGGCCACCCTGATCGGCACTGCCCTCGGCCAGGTGAACGCCGCCCTCGCCGCCCTGCCGGCCGTGGTGTTCGGGGTCTTCTACATCTGGCTGCTGGTGAGCCAGAAGTTTCTGCTGCAGCTCTCCCTGTTCGGCGTGAAGCGCCCCCTGGAAACCATCCAGGCGGGGGTGAGCGGCGTGAACCCCAGCTGGTGGGTGGTGCTGTGGCTGGCGATCGTGGAGGCCGTGGTGCACGCCGTGGCGGCCCTGTTCAGCTACGGCGGCCTGTTGGTGGTGCTGCCGGTGGTGATCTGCACCAGCACCGCCGCCTACCGCCAGCTGTTCGGCAGCCAGGACCACACGGGCATCCTCAAGGCCTGAGGCTCGCCTCAGCGCCGGCGCGCCAGGCGCCACTTGGCCGAACGGCTGCGGGGGTTGGCGGTTTGCTCCGCCTCCGCAGCCGTTTCCGGTTTGCGGGTCACCCGCTGCAGCCGTTCGTCGCTGACGAACGCGGTTTTGATGCGGCGGTCTTCCAGGGAGTGGAAGCTGATCACCCCGAACAGGCCGCCGCTGGCCAACCAATCGGGTGCGGCAGCAAGCAAGCGGTCGAGCACCCCCAGTTCATCGTTCACCGCAATGCGCAGGGCCTGAAAACTGCGGGTGGCCGGATGGATGCGCCCATGCCGCGCCTTGGGGGGGTAGCAGCCGGCGATCGCATAGGCCAGCTCGGCGGTGCCGCTGAAGGGGCCCCGCTCCTGCAGCTGCTGCTTGATGCGCCGGGCGATGCGGCGCGACAGCCGCTCCTCGCCGTAGGCATAGATCAAATCCGCCAAGGCGGTTTCATCCAGCCGCTCCAACAGCTGGGCCGCGGTCTCCCCCACCTGGGGGTTCATGCGCATGTCCAGGGGGCCGTCGTGGCGAAAGCTGAAGCCCCGGGCCGCCACATCCAGCTGCGGGCTGCTGACCCCCAGGTCGGCCAGCACCGCCACGGCCGGCTCCGTGGGGCGGTAATCGGCGAAGTTGGTGGCCACGATCTGCACCCGTTCCCCAAAGGGGGCCAGCCGCTCCGCCGCCGCGGCCCGGGCGGTGGGGTCCTGGTCGAGCCCCACCAGGCGCAGGGTGGGGTGGGCCTCCAGCAGCAGGGCGCTGTGGCCGCCGCCCCCCAGGGTGCAGTCGATCAGCAGACCACCGCCCCGCTGGGCCAGCAGGGGGCTGAGCTCCGCCAGCCCGGCCAGCACCTGATCCGCCAGCACCGGCTGGTGGGCAAAGGCGTCGGGGGAAGGGGGCACGCGCAGCGCCAGAAACGGCCGTGCTTCCTTCCTAAGATCCCGCCAACGAGCCACCCCCACCCCTCGGCCCCATGACGCAGCTGGAGACGCGCACGGAGCCGATGGTGGTCAACTTCGGGCCCCATCACCCCTCGATGCACGGGGTGCTGCGGCTGGTGGTGACGCTCGACGGGGAAGACGTGGTGGATTGCGAGCCGGTGATCGGCTACCTGCACCGCGGCATGGAGAAGATCGCCGAAAACCGCACGAACGTGATGTTCGTGCCCTACGTGAGCCGCATGGACTATGCGGCCGGCATGTTCTACGAGGCGATCGTGGTGAACGCCCCGGAGCGGCTGGCGGACGTGCCGGTGCCCAAGCGCGCCAGCTACATCCGGGTGCTGATGCTGGAGCTCAACCGCATCGCCAACCACCTGCTGTGGCTGGGCCCCTTCCTGGCGGACGTGGGCGCCCAGACGCCGTTCTTCTACATCTTCCGCGAGCGGGAGATGATCTACGACCTCTGGGAAGCCGCCACCGGCCAGCGGCTGATCAACAACAACTACTTCCGCATCGGTGGCGTGGCCGCCGACCTTCCCTACGGCTGGCTGGAGAAGTGCCTCGACTTCTGCGATTGGTTCGGCCCCAAGATCGATGAATACGAAAAGCTGATCACCAACAACCCGATCTTCCGCAAGCGCATTGAGGGGTTGGGCACCATCAGCCGCGAGATGGCGATCAACTGGAGCCTCTCCGGGCCGATGCTGCGCGCCTCCGGGGTGCCGTGGGACCTGCGCAAGGTGGACCACTACGAGTGCTACGACGACTTCGACTGGGACGTGGCCTGGGAGAAAGA
>JBEBCX010000152.1:0-4326 GCA_041157425.1 Cyanobacteriota bacterium
GAGGGAGCGGGGCACCCGCCGTTCCACCAGGCCGGCGGCGCGGGTCAGCATCTGCTGCAGCGGCACCCGGCTGGCGGCCACCTCCTTGATCAGGGTGGCAATGTCGGGGCTGCTTTCAAAGATCAGGCTGTCGCCCGAGCTGAGCGCGTCGCGCTGGCCCAGGTTGGTGAGGTCGGGGCTGATGGCGATGTAGGGCCGGTTGAGCAGGCCGTCCTGGGCCAGGGTGGCGCGGCTGCGGCGGCCCACCATCGGTCCGCGGCTGGCGGCAACCTCCAAGGTGACCTGCACCTGGGCGTCGTTGAGCAGGCGGATGCGTTGCACCCGCCCCACGGGGAAGCCCGAGATCTTCACCGCCATGCCCTCCTGCAGGCCGGCGGCGCTGTAGGTGCGGAAGTTCAGCTGCAGGTTGCGGGTCCACCAGTTGCGCGGCGTGCCCATGCCCAGCACAAACAGCACCAGCAGGCCGGCGGCGCCCCCCAGCAGGCCCCAGTGCTCCAGATCCAGTGGGCGGCGGGCCGAGGTCATGGTCAGATGCCCCCCCCGCTGATGTTGGGATCCAGCAACAGCACCCAGATCAAGTCGATCCCGAGCACCACGGCAATCGAGAGGCTGATGGCCCGCGACAGGGCGGCCGTCGGTGCCATGTGCAGCCGCTGGGCGCGGCGGCCCTGGGCGAGCGTGATTCCCAGCACCAGGGCTGCAAACAGGGCGGTTTTCACCAGGCTGAGCGCCAGGATGGCCGGGCTGAGGTTGCCGGCCAGGAACTGCAGTTCGGTGAGGCTGCTGAGCTCCGGTTTGGTGAGTGTGGCCGACACCATCGCCGAGCCCAGCAGGTAAGGAAGCAGGGCCAGGGCCATGGGCACCAGCTGCGTGGCCTGATGCCGCCAGCGGCGCAGCAGCGCCCCGGGGGGGCGTTGTGCCAGCCGAGTGCCCAGGGCCACCAGGGCCGGCCCATCCCGCAACAGCAGCAGCAGGGTGATCACCAACGGCGCCGCCATGGCGGTGGTTTGCACCGCCAACACCTGCACGCTCAGGTTGGCGGCGTTCTCCAGCGGACCGGCCAGCAACTGGATGAACCCCATGCTCATGGAGGCACCCGCCAGCAGGGTCAACCCCACCAGCCCGCGATCAAGGCGCACCCCCTGCCCTGCCATCACCCCTGGCTCAGTGCCGTCAGGATGCCAGCCGAGGGCCGTTGGTGCAGCCAGCTGCACCAATGCGTAGCCGTTGGTGTGTGGGTCGCGGTTGCCTGAGCGTCTGACTCCAAAATTTTTCAGCACATCGGCTGCGCCCCCCTGGGTTGTTTTCACAATTCAGGGGAACCGTTTCCCTGTTCATGACCAAGCTGCTGCCCGCGCTCGCCGCCTGCATTGGCGGTTGCATGCTCACGGCTGCTGCCCCCGTGTCTGCGGCCAGCTGCCAGTTCCTCTCGCCGGTGGGTGGCAATGGTGTGACCCCGATCATCACCAAAACCATCAGCGCCGGGAACCCGCTGCCCTTCAGCCGCCCCAACTGGAACACGGACTTCTTCGTGACCCAGCCCTACAGCTATTTCAAGTATTTCTTCACCGCCAACTCCTCGGTGAGCGCCACCTATCCGATTCAGGGCTACCTCAAGTTCACCGACGGCTCCAACCTGCAGGTGATCAATGAGTCGTATGCCCCGCAGATGGGCACGGGCCGGCAGTGGACCGTGCAGGCCGTGCCCGGCAAAACCGTGAGCCAGGTGAACTTCAAGATCGGCGCCAGCGCCGACCAGGCCGCCACCGGCTTCACCTACCGTATCTCCGTGCAGGGCTGCAACTGATCCAGCCCCTCGGGCACCAGCAGGCGGCGCCACAGCCGTTCGGCATCGGCCGCCGCTGAAGGCCAGTCCCCCAGGGGCTGGCCTTCCAGGGCCAGCACGGGCCGGCAGCTGAGGCTGTTGATCAGCAGCCAGCGGTCGCCCGGCTCCACGCTGGCGCTGAGCTGGGCCTCGGCGGCCAGCCCCAGCTCCAGCAGCCGCCCCCGCATCACCCCAGGCAGGCAGCCGCTGCTCAGCGGTGGTGTCAGCCAGCGCCCCTGGCGCTGCACCAGCAGGTTGGCGCTGCTGCCGCAGCAGAGCTCACCGCTTGTGCTCAGCAGCAGCGCCTCGTCGGCTCCGGCCCGGCGCGCCTCGCGGCGGGCCTGGATCGCCTGGCCGTAGGCGAAGGTTTTGCAACGGCTCAGCAGGCTGGCGCCGTTGCGCGTTTCCTGGCGACTCACGATCGCCGTCAGGGGGGTGAACGTCGCCTGGCCAGGGGTGAGTTGCAACCAGAAGCGGTGCTGCTCCGCCACCGGGGGGCCGTCCGGCAGGTCGATGCCACGGCCCTGGTGATCGCCGCGGCTCCAGTTGAGCCGCAAAGCACCCTGGCCACCAGCCCGGGCGATCGCCTCCTGGATCAGCGCCATGAGTTCGGGATCCACCGGCGGTGGGGCCATCCCCAGCAGCTGCGCGCCCTGCCGCCAGCGGCGCAGGTGTGCCTGCAGCAGCTGCGGCTGTCCACCCTCCACCCACACGGTTTCAAACAGGCCATCCGCCAGCTGCAGGCCCCTGTCCGCCAGGGGCAGCTGCAGCTGCTGCGGCGTCCCCCAGCGGCCCCCAATCCAGGCCACGGCCGTTGCGGTGGGGCTCATGCCAGGGCCTCCAGCAGCGGGTGCAATTTCCATCCCAGCTCCTCGGCCTCCGCCTCGGGGTCGGAGTCGGCCACGATGCCGCAGCCCCCGTGGCAGCGCAGCCGTTGGCCGTTCAACAGCAGGCTGCGGATCAGGATGCTGCTGTCGAGGCTGCCGTCCCAGTCGCGGCGCAGCAGCGAGCCGCAGTAGGGGCCACGGGCCACGGGCTCCAGCTCCGCCAGCCGTTGGCAGGCCCGCAGTTTGGGGGCACCGCTGATGGACCCCCCCGGCCAGCAGGCCCGCAGCAGGTCCACCCAGGTGCAGTCCGGCCGCAGTTGGCCGGTCACCACCGAGGTGAGGTGATGCACCTGCGGGTAGCTCTCCAGGCCCACCAGTTGCGGCACCGCGATCGAGCCGGGCAGGCACACCCGACCCAGGTCGTTGCGCAGCAGATCCACGATCATCACGTTCTCGGCCCGGTCCTTGGTGCTGCACACCAGGTCGGCGGCCTGGTCGGCATCGTCCTGGGGGTCGTCCTGGCGCGGGCGGGTGCCCTTGATCGGCCGGGTTTCCACGGCACCGCTGGGGCTCAGCTGCAGAAACCGCTCCGGTGAGGCGGAGATCACCGCTTCGCCGGCGGCGGCGCCCGCGGCCACCACCAGCCCGGAGAAGGGGGCCGGGCACTGCCGGCGCAGCCGCAGAAACAGCGGCAGGGCCGCCGCGGCCCCCCGCGGCCCATGGGCCGGTAGGTCGGTGCTGCAGCAGGCGGTGAGGTTGGCCTGGAACAGGTCGCCGGCGGCAATCAACTCCCGCAGCTGCCCCACGCCGGCGGCAAAGGTGTCTCGGTCGCTGTGCCAGTGCCAGCGTTCGGGCGCCAGGGCCGGCCAGGGCCGGGGCGGCCCCTGGCTGGCCGCGTCGGGTTGCGCCTCCAGCCACTGGGCCAGCGCCGCCAACCGGGCCGGATCCTGGCCTTCGATCCACAGCTGCCGCCGCTGCAGATCGAAGCGCAGCACCGGATCGTGGCGGGCGATCCAGAGGCTGGCCATGGCGTCGGCCTTCCAGTGGGGGGCGGGCTCCACCCAGGCGGCCGCCTCGTAGCTGAGCCAGCCGCACCAGTGGCCCGGCCCCAGCTGCTCCAGTTGGGCGAAGGGGTCGCTGGCGCCGGGCTGCCCGGGTAGCCCGCGGCAGCAGTGGTGCTCCACGGGGTCGGCCGCCAGGGTGATCCAGCGCCCCAGGGCGCTGCCATCGCCATCCAGCCAGATCAGCCCTTCCGGGCCCCAGTGGGTCGCCAGGGCGGCCGCCACCGCCGCCGGATCGCGCCACGGCAGCGGGTGCCGCAGGGGAGTGGCGCCGGTGGGTCCGCTGCTCACGGTTGGCTGTGGCGGCTGGCCAGGTCCGGCCGTCCGGCTTCGATCAAGGCGGCGTCACGGATGCGGCAGCTGTCGCACACGCCGCAGGGGTGTTCCCCGCCGCTGTAGCAGCTCCAGGTGTCTTGCACCGGCACCCCCAGCCGCAGGGCCTCGCGCACGATCTGCGTTTTGCTCCATTGCACCAAGGGCGCCCAGAGGCGGGTGCCGTGGCCTTCCCGGCCGGCTTTGCTGGCCAGGTCGGCCAGCTGCTGGAAGGCCGCCAGGTAGTCGGGCCGGCAGTCGGGGTAGCCGGAGTAATCCACGGCGTTCACCCCCAGCACCA
>JBEBCX010000153.1:0-4282 GCA_041157425.1 Cyanobacteriota bacterium
CCGCGCCAGACGATCGCATCGCGGCCGGAGCGCAGGTGATCCACCAGGTGGGGGTAGCTCTCGCGCAGGGCGGCGATCGCCGCATCCTCGGTGTAGCCCTTGCCGCCCTTGAGCCACTGCAGGATCAGCACGCGGTGGCTCTTGTCCTGGGAGATGCCGCGGCCGATGGCCTGCAGGGCCTTGCCCAGGGCGCTGGTGGATTTGCCCTTGCCCTCCCCGGTGTACACCTCGATGCCGTCGAGGCCGGCGCTGGCCAGCTCGGCGTCATCCAGCTCCCCCTGCAGGGGCCGGTCCTGCCGGCGGTGGGCCCGCATCTCGGAGTGCAGATCGGCGATCTGCACCAGGGGCCGGGGGGCACCGCGGCCGGTGACGATCACCTCCATGCCGGCGGGCTTGGCCGCCAGGGTGCGCACCACCTCATCGAGGTCGAGCAGGCCCAGATCCAGCACCGGGTTGAGCTCGTCGAGCACCACCACGGAGTAGAGCGCGCTGGCCAGGGCCCCCTTGGCGATGGTCCAGCCGCGCTGGGCCTCCTGGATGTCGATGCGGGTGACCTGATCGGCGCTGAAGTAATCGCCGCGACCGGTGCGCACCTGGTCGATCAGGTGGGGGAAGCCCTGCTGCAGGGCCTCGATGGCGGCGTCCTCGTCGTAGGAGCGGCCGGGGCCCTTGAGAAAGCGCAGCAGCAGCACCCGGGTCTGCTTCTGCTCGCAGATGCCCAGGCCGATGGTGCGCAGCACCACCCCCAGGGCCGCCTGGCTCTTGCCCTTGCCCTCGCCGTCGTAGACGTGCAACTGGCCGTGGCTGCGCTCGCTGGCGCCGGCGGCGGTGCGGATGCCGATGCCGCGGCCAGTGCCTCGCTGAGCCTGGTCCCGCTGCGCCTGGTTGGACGGCGTCTGGGTGCTGGGGCCCATGGAGCAGCTCGGCGGAGCCCGATGCTAACGGCGTCAGCCTGCCAGGATCAGGGGCCAAAGACCCTGGCCCGGCCAGCGCCATGTTCCGCCCGCTCGAGAGCCTGAGCCCAGGCCAGGCCCAGCAGCTGGAGCAGCTGCGGGCGCAGCTGGCGGCCCTGCCGGCGGCGTTGGTGGCCTACTCCGGCGGCGTCGACAGCACCCTGGTGGCGGCGATCGCCGCGGAACAGCTGGGGGAGCGGGCCGTGGCCGTCACGGGGGTGTCACCGGCCCTGGCGCCGCACCTGCGCCAGGAGGCCCAGCTGCAGGCCCAGTGGATCGGCATGCGGCACCGGGAACTGGAAACCGCCGAACTGGAGGACCCGGCCTACAGCAGCAACCCCAGCCAGCGCTGCTTCGCCTGCAAACGGGAGCTGCACCGCCTGCTGGGGCAGCTGCGGCAGGAGCAGCCCCAGGCGGTGGTGCTGGATGGCGTCAACCTCGACGACCTGGGCGACCACCGCCCCGGCATCGCCGCGGCCCAGCAGGCCGGGGTGCACTCCCCCCTGGCGGACTTGGGCATCGACAAAGCCGGCGTGCGGGCGATCTCCAAGGCCCTGGGGTTCCCCTGGTGGGACAAACCGGCCCAGCCGTGCCTGGCCTCGCGCTTCCCCTACGGCGAACCGATCAGCGCCACGCGGCTGCAGCGGGTGGCGGCGGCGGAGGCGTGGCTGCGCCAACGCGGCTGGCCGGAGTTGCGGGTGCGCAGCCAGGGCGATGCCGCCCGCATCGAATTGCCGGCGGATCAGCTCGACAACGCGCTGCGGCTTTGGAGCGCGCCCGAACAGCGGCAGGCGGTGATCGAAGCCTTCCTGGCCCAGGGGTTCAGCGCCGTGGGCGTGGACCTTGAAGGGCTGGTGAGCGGCAAGCTCAACCGCAGCCTGCGCCCCTGAGGCCGATCGGCCCGATCCGCCACAAAAAAGCCCCACCCGCGGGGGGAGGGGCTAGGGCTCGGCATCGCAGGGCGGTTCAGGCGGCCGCCAGGGCCGGTTCGCGCTCGGCCTCAGCCACCCCCGTGGGGGTTTCGCGGCGGAAGCTCTTGAGCTTGTAGCTGCCGGCATCGAGCTCTTCGCTCAACACGATGCAGGCGCGCTCCGGCATGGTGTGGTCACCGCAGGTGAACACATCCACGGCGGCATAGCCGGATTCCGGCCAGGTGTGAATGGAGATATGGGATTCGGCCAACAGAGCCAGCCCCGTCACACCCTGGGGGTCAAACCGGTGGGTGATCAGATTCAGGAGTGTGGCGCCAGCACGCTTGGCAGCGCTGGTGATGGCGTTCCTGAGGAAAGCTTCGTCGTCGAGCTTGGCGGAGTCGCAGTTGTACAGCTCGAGGATGCAGTGTTTGCCCACCATCTCGGTGGCACTGGGTGATTGGGGGCTACTGGAGAAAGCGCTCTCAGCTCCGGTCCATCCCGGGTTGGGGTGGAGGCAGGCCGCTTGGGTCATCAGATCCAGGCAAACAGCCCAACACCTTACTGGCCAAGCCGCAGCGTTCCGGCCTCAACGGTCACCAGTTGCGAACGCTGGTGCCAGCCACCGCTGAAGGCCCCCAGGTGGGTGGCGCTCACCAGGCACTGGTGCCCCTCCCCCACGGCCTCCAGCAACAGCTGCTGGCGGTGGGGATCCAACTCCGCCAGCACGTCGTCGAGCAGCAGCAGCGGCGGCTCCCCCCACAGCTGCTGCACCAGCTCCAGCTCCGCCAGCTTCAGGGCCAACACCAGGGTGCGTTGCTGGCCGGCGGAGCCGTAGCGCCGGGCCGGCTGGTCCCCCAGCTCCAGGGCCACCTCATCGCGGTGGGGGCCCACGCTGCACTGGCCCAGCCGCAGCTCCTCAGGCCGCTGGGCCCGCAGCTGCTCCAGCAGGCTGTCGCGCCAGGGGGCCTCCTGCTCCGGCTCCGGGCCCTCCACCTCCAGGCTGGCGCCGGGCTGGTAGCGCAGCCGCAACAGCTCACGGCCGGCGCTGAGGCGCTCCTGCCACTGGGCCGCCAAAGGTTGCAGCCGCCGCAGGGCCCGCAGGCGCCGGCGGTGCAGGCGGGTGCCCACCAGCGCCATCTGCTGATCGAAGGCCTCCAGCAGATCCTGCAGCTGGCCCTGGCCCAGCCCCCGGCGCAGCAGTTGGGAGCGCTGGCGCAGCAGGCGTGCATAGCGGCTCAGCAGCTCCGCATACACCGGCTCCAGCTGCAGCACCACCCGATCCAGCCACTGGCGCCGCAGGGCCGGCTCGCCCCGCACCAACTCCAGATCCAGGGCGCTGAAGCCCACGCAGCGCAGCGGGCCGATCAACTCATGCTGGCGCTCCAGCACGCGGCCGTTGCGGCGGGCCTGGCGCCCCCCCTGGCGGCGCAGCTCCAGCTCCAAGCGGTCGCCATCGCTGCAGCCGGCGGCGATGCAGGCCGCCGGCTGGCCCTGGCGGATCAGATCACGGTCGCTGCTGCAGCGGTGGGAGCGCAGGCTGCCCAGCAGCTCCACCGCCTCGAGCAGGTTGGATTTGCCTTCGCCGTTGCCGCCGATCACCAGCAGCCGCGGCGCCTCCAACTGCAGCTCAAGCGCGCCGTAATTGCGGAACTGGCGCAGCTCCAGGCGATGCAGCCGAATGGGTCTGGGGCCGTCTGAGGGCTAAGGTAAGGCCCGTGGGGCAGCTGATCCCGCGTGGGCATGTAGCTCAGTTGGATAGAGCATCAGATTCCGGTTCTGAGTGTCGGGGGTTCGAGTCCCTCCATGCTCGTGGTCCGATCAGCCGCTCTCCCTCAGCCCTGGAGCCCCGTTTCGTCTGAACGGGGCTTTTTTGTTGGGCGGGGCTTGGTTGTGCCGGGTTCCAGCCCCTAGGAATTCAGGCGCAGGCCCATGGCCCGAATGCCGCCGGGATCCACCACAAACCCGTGCTGCTGCAGGGCCACCAGGGCCCCCTGGGGGGCCGCCACGGAGATGCTGCAGCCGGGCAATTCACGCCGCAGCCGCCCCAGGGCGGTGTGCACCAGCACCTGCAACAGCGGCTCCGCCTGGGGCTCGGCCGGGTGCACCGCCAGATCCCAGAGATTGGCGTTGAGGGCCTGGTCGCTGGTGGCGCGCACGAAGCCCAGCAGCTGGCCGTCGGGGCCGCGCAGGCAGAGCTGCCAGGCACTGGCCTCCAGGGCGCGCTGGAGCCGCTGGGGCGGCCGGGCCGGATCACCGCAGGCCACCAGCAGGGCATTGAGCTCCTCAGCGCTGGGGGGGGTCTCGGTGTCGAGGCCATAGCCCAGCGGCAGCTGGGGCGGCTGCGGCTGGCCGCGGAAGGGAATCAGCAGGGAATCGAGCAAACCGGGCCCCCTCAGCCGGTGTTGCGCATGCCGG
>JBEBCX010000154.1:0-4209 GCA_041157425.1 Cyanobacteriota bacterium
GGTGCAGGAACGCCTGCTGCGGATGGTGGCCCACGAGCTGCGCACCCCGCTCACCGCCTCCAAGCTGGCGCTGCAGAGCCTCAACCTGGGGCAGATCGACCAACCGCGCTTCCGCGACGTGCTCGGGCGCCGGCTGGACGACATTGAACAGCTGTCCAAAGACCTGCTGGAGGTGGGCACCACCCGCTGGGAGGCCCTGTTCAACCCCCAACGGCTCGCCCTGGGGCCGGTGGCGGCGGAGGCGATCCTGGAGCTGGAAAAGCTGTGGGTGGGCCGGGGGCTGGAGCTGATCACCGACATCCCCACCGACCTGCCCGATGTGTTTGCCGATCAGCGCCGCATGCGCCAGGTGCTGCTCAACCTGCTGGAAAACGCCTTCAAGTACACGCCGGATGGCGGCCGGGTGAGCCTCACGATCCTGCACCGCACCAGCCAGTGGCTGCAGGTGAGCATCTGCGATTCGGGCCCGGGCATCCCCCGGGATGAGCAGGAACGGATCTTTCTGGAGCGGGTGCGGCTGCCGCAAACCTCCTCCACCACCTCCGGCTTTGGTGTGGGCCTCTCGGTGTGCCGCCGCATCACCGAAGTGCATGGGGGCCGCATCTGGGTGGTGTCAGAACCCGGTGAGGGGGCCTGCTTCCACTTCACCGTGCCGGTGTGGGACGGCCAGGGGGCGGCCTGATTGACGAAGGGCCCCTCCGACCCGTAACGTCTTCGCATCGGAAGCGCAATGGCTCAAAAGCCAGGCGCAGCAAGGGATTCAGCTGTTTCAGCCCGGCCCGAGCACCTTCCGAGTCCTAGCCCCCATCGTCTAGAGGCCTAGGACACCTCCCTTTCACGGAGGCGACAGGGGTTCGAATCCCCTTGGGGGTATCACCAGCCGGCGGCCTTCGGGCCGCTTTTTTTGTCCAGGCCGTTGGCCCCGCGGCACTGTGCTGGGGCTCAACCCGCCAGGGAGCAGCGGCGCTGGGCTTCCCGTTGCACCGCCCGAAGGTTCGAGGCCAGGTCGTCGCGCAGGCGCTGCTCGATCAACCCAATCGGCATGCCCACACAGCCCTGCACGGTGAGCTCGTAGAGCAGGGTGGTGGCGCTGCCATCGCCGCCGATCTGCCAGGCCCCCTCGAAGCGGCGGAAATCCCCTTTCACCATGGTGAAACTGAGGCGGCGCTGCTCCAGGTGCTCGGTGAGCTCCAGGTGAACCCTGGCGCGGAACCGCAGCCCCATGAACACCTGGGCCCCCTCCTGCTCCAGGCCCACCACGTTGCCGCGGCGCCAGAGCAGGCGGGAGCACTCCAGGTTGGGGATGAAGCGGCTCAGGGCGTCGTAATCGGTGAGCACCGCCCACAGCCAGTGGGGGTCGATCCCCAGGCGCAGCTGCACGGCCAAGCGGCGGCAGCCGCCCGGCAGGCGCTCCATCTCCTGCTGGATCGTGTCGAGCTCACAACAGCCGCTCTCCACTGCCCGCACTGGGGTGATCACCGGGCCACCCAGGGCCCCAGCGGGATCGATCGAGAGCTGCGTCAAGGGGTTGAGCCGACGTAGCGATTGCTGTCAGAGGGCAACTTAACCGGATCTTGGCGACGACGCGGGGGGAGAGACCCTGGAAGTTCCCTATGATCGCGCGCGTTCTACAGGCCCCCTGGGATCATGCGTGTTTCGACCGCTACCTCCAGCCGCAGCGATTCGCGCATGTTCTCGGTGGTGGTGCAGGGCTACGGCAGCGCCCAGGCGCGTCAGGCGGAGCGGACCATCAACGTTCCCTTCTCCGGCCTGCAACCGCTGATGCAATCCATCAGCCGCCTGGGTGGCAAGGTGCTCTCCGTGGCCCCGGCCAACGCCGCCCCCACCCCAGCCCCGAGCGCCAGCAAGGCTGCGGCCAAACCCGCCAGCCCCAAACCCGCCGCCAAGGCCGCCGCCAAACCGGCCGCCAAAGCAGCTCCGGCCGCCAAAGCCGCACCCACCGCCAAAACAACCGCAGCCGCCCCCGTGTCCCACGCCGACGTTCCCGTCAACCTCTACAAGCCCAAGGATCCGTTCGTCGGCACCGTCACCGAGAACTACAGCCTCCTGGGCGATGGGGCCATCGGCCGGGTGAACCACATCACCTTCGACCTCAAGGGCGGCGACCCCCAGCTCCACTACGTGGAAGGCCAGTCGATCGGCATCATTCCCGACGGCGAAGACGCCAACGGAAAGCCCCACAAACTGCGCCTCTATTCGATCGCCAGCACCCGCCACGGCGACGACATGGCCGGCAACACCGTGTCGCTGTGCGTGCGCCAGCTGCAATACGAAAAGGAGGGCGAAACCATCAACGGCGTTTGCTCAACCTTCCTGTGCGACATCAAACCGGGAGCCAAGGTGAAGATCACCGGCCCGGTGGGCAAGGAGATGCTGCTGCCCGCCGATGAGGACGCCAACGTGATCATGCTGGCCACCGGCACCGGCATCGCGCCGATGCGCACCTACCTGCGCCGCATGTTCGAGCCCGCCGAGCGCGACAAGAACGGTTGGCAGTTCAAGGGCAAGGCCTGGCTGTTCATGGGGGCCCCCACCACCGCCAACCTGCTCTACGACGACGACTTCAACCGCTACGAGCGCGAGTTCCCCGACAACTTCCGCTACACCAAGGCCATCAGCCGCGAGCAGCAGAACGCCAAGGGCGGCCGCATGTACATCCAGGACCGCGTCAGCGAGAACGCCGACGAGATCTTCTCCTGGATCGAGAACCCGAAGACCCACGTCTACATGTGCGGTCTGCGCGGCATGGAGCCCGGCATCGACGAAGCGATGACCGCCGCTGCCGCCGCCAAGGGGCTCAACTGGTCTGAATTGCGCCCCGCCCTCAAGAAGGCCGAGCGCTGGCACGTGGAGACCTACTGACTCCGAGGTCTCCAATCCCACACAGGCCCGCCCCCCGGCGGGCTTTTTTGTTGCCAAGCCATGCGCTTGCCCAGAGGGCTCGTTAAACCAGGGGCACGCACGCCCGGCGTTGCCCATGCCCGCCACCCAGACCAACCCCCTGCGCGTGGGGCTGCGCCAGGAGCGGGTGATTGCGCCGCAGTGCCTGGTGATCTTCGGCGCCAGCGGCGACCTCACCCACCGCAAGCTGATCCCCGCGCTGTTTGAGCTGTTCCGCCAGCGGCGCCTGCCCAGTGAATTCGCCGTGCTCGGCTGCGCCCGGCGCCCCTGGAGCGACGACGACTTCCGCAACCGCATGGCGGAAGCCCTGGCGGACGAGATCAAGCAGCACCAGGCCGCCTGGCAGCAGTTCGCCGCCTGCCTGTTCTACGAACCGGTGGACCTGCAGCAAAACGACGATGTGGTGCGGCTGGGGACGCGCCTGGAGGCCCTCGATCGGCTCAAGGCCACCCGCGGCAACCGCACCTTCTACCTGTCGGTGTCACCGGCCTTCTACGGCAGCGGCTGCCGCGCCCTGGCGGCCGCCGGCCTGCTGCGCGACCCCGCCCGCAGCCGGGTGGTGATCGAAAAACCCTTCGGCACCGACTACAGCAGCGCCGAGCAGCTCAACCGGGTGGTGCAGAGCTGCGGCCAGGAGCAGCAGATCTTCCGGATCGACCACTACCTCGGCAAGGAGACGGTCCAGAACATCCTGGTGCTGCGGTTCGCCAACACCATTTTCGAGCCGATCTGGAACCGCAACTACATCGCCAACGTGCAGATCACGGCGGCGGAAACCGTGGGGGTGGAGGAGCGGGCCGGCTACTACGAAACCAGCGGCGCCCTGCGGGACATGGTGCAGAACCACCTCACGCAGATGCTGGCGCTCACCACCATGGAGGCCCCGGGGCGCTTCGATCCGGAGGCGATCCGCAACGAGAAGGCCAAGGTGCTGCAGGCGGCCCGCCTGGCCCATGAGGATGAACCCTGGCGCTGCTGCGTGCGCGGCCAGTACGGCCCCGGCGGCACCCCGCAGCGGCCGGTGGCGGGCTACCGCCAGGAGCCGGGGGTGAACCCCAACAGCACCACCGAAACCTATGTGGCGATGAAGCTGTTCATCGACAACTGGCGCTGGCAGGGGGTGCCGTTTTATCTGCGCACGGGCAAGCGCCTGCCCAAACGCCTCTCCGAGGTGGTGCTCACCTTCCGCGAGGCACCGGTGCACCTGTTTGATGCGGCGGGCGGCAGCCCCACCGCCAACCAGCTGGTGCTGCGCATCCAGCCCGATGAAGGGGCGGGATTTGTGTT
>JBEBCX010000155.1:0-4184 GCA_041157425.1 Cyanobacteriota bacterium
CGTCTCCACCCGGGACCGGGACTTTTACGTGACCGAGGCGATCAAGAGCCGCGACCAGGTGCGCGCGAGTGCCGCCAACCTGGGCTACAAGTACGTCACGGCTCCAATCAGCGGTGAGATCGGCGATCTCGACACCGTCAAGTTGGGCGACTATGTGAAACAGGGGCAGGCGATCACCGGCATCGTCGACAACTCCACCCTCTGGACCCTGATGGACGTGCCGGCCACCCAGGCGTCGCGGGTGGCCATCGGCCAAACGGTGCAGCTGGCCACCCAGGGCATCCCCAGCGTGGGCGGCACCGGCAAGGTGGTGTTCATTTCGCCGTACTACGGGGTGAGCGGCAGCAGTTCCTCCCCCAACACGGTGCTGGTGAAGGCCACATTCCCCAACCTCACGGGCAAGTTGAAGACCGGCCAGTACGTGCGCAACCGGATCATCACCGGCAGCGGTCGCGCCCTGTCGGTGCCGGTGACGGCGGTGATGATGCAGGCCCAGCAGCCGTTCGTGTACCGCGTGCTGCCGCTGGGGCAGGTGCTGCCCAAGATCAACGCCTCCAGCACCATTCCCGAAACCCAGAAGCAGGCGCTCCGCCAGCTGCCCCCCAGCGCCGAGATCGTGGTGCAAACCGCCGTGCAGTTGGGGCCTTTGGAGGGCAACCGCTACCCGTTGCGCTCCGGCCTGCGCCGCGGTGAGCGGGTGGTGGTGAGCAACACGGCCCTGTTGCGCAGCGGCATGCCCGTGCGGGTGGCCGCCGCGGCATCGGCCCCCTGAGGAGCAGCGATGTCGCTCTCGGATCGGTTCATCAAGCGGCCGGTGCTCACCACCGTTTGCAGCATCCTGATCGTGCTGGTGGGCCTGATCGCCCTGCCCACCCTGCCGATTGAAAACCTGCCCAACATTGCGCCGCCCCAGATCCAGGTGACGGCCAACTACGGCGGTGCCAACTCGCTGGTGACCGAGCAGGCCGTCACCAATGTGCTCGAGCAGCAGATCAACGGCGTGCCCGGCGCCGCCTACATCTCCTCGCTCACCACCAACACCGGCAACAGCACGGTGAATGTGTTCTTCGACCAGGGCACCGACATCAACATCGACCAGGTGAACGTGCAGAACCGGGTGTCGTTGGCGATGCCCCAGCTGCCCGATCAGGTGAAGAGCACCGGTGTGTCGGTGATCCAGACCACCCCGTCGATCCTGCTGGCCTATCAGGTGTCGTCGAGCCAGGGGCAATTTGACGCGCCCTACCTCAACGGGCTGATTTACGAAAAGCTCTACTACCAACTGGAGCGCATCCCCGGGGTGGCCCAGGCCACGTTGTTTGGCGGCAGCAACCCGGCCTTCTGGTTGTTTGTGGATCCCGCCAAACTCACCGCCAACCAGCTCACCGCTGACCAGGTGGTGGCCGCGGTGCGCAGCCAGAACGCCGTTGCGGTGGGTGGCCTGGTGGGTGGCCCGCCGGCGGGGGGCGAGCAGCTGTTCACCTACCCGATCCTGGTGGAGAACAACGGCAACCTGGTGTCGATCGATCAGCTCAACCGGCTGATCGTGGGCACCTCACCCCAGGGGAATCTGCTGCGGCTGGCGGATGTGGGGCAGGCCACCTATGGCTTCAACAGCTTCTCCACCCAGGGCAGCGACATCCACGGCTACCCGGCGATCACCATCGGGGTGTATCAGACCCCCGAGAGCAACGCCCTGCAGGTGAGTGAGGCGGTGGTGGAGCTGATCAACGACTTCAGCACCCAGCTGCCGCCGGGGGTGACGGTGACGGAGATCTACAACGTGGGCCAGTTCATCGAATCGGCGGTGGATGGCGTCACCGACGCCCTGGGCCTGGCGATTGTGCTGGTGCTGGTGATCCTGTTTCTGTTTCTGCAGGACTGGCGCGCCACGGTGGTGCCCAGCCTGGCGATTCCGATCTCCCTGGTGGGCACCTTTGCCTTCATCAAGGCGTTTGGGTTTTCGATCAACCAACTCACCCTGCTGGGGCTGGTGCTGGCCACGGGGCTGGTGGTGGACGACGCCATCGTGGTGATCGAAGCGGTGGCCAAAAACCTTGAGGCGGGCATGAAACCGCGCCAGGCGGCCCTGGCCTGCATGGGGGAGCTGATCGGGGCGCTGATCGCCACCTCCTTGGTGCTGATGGCGGTGTTCGTGCCCGTGGCCTTCTACCCCGGTGGCATCGGCATCATCTACCGCCAGTTCGCGCTCACGATCGCCTTCTCGATCGCCATCTCCACCTTCAACGCCCTCACCTTCTCGCCGATGATGGCCGGGCTGATTCTCAAGACGGAGAAGCCGCCACGGCCGGAGGGCTGGAGCTGGACCGTGGCCGGCGTGGTGGTGGGTCTGGCCTTCGGCCGCTTCAGTGCTGCCTCGTTTGGCATCGGGGCCTACGTGGTGGGGGTGGTGGCGTTCGGCTTCGCCGGCAGCCGCCTGGCCACGATCTTTGATCGCTTCAATGCGTTCTTTGCTCGGCTCCAGGCCGCCTACGCCCGGCTGCTGCAGATCCTGATCGCCCGCCGCCGGCTGATCCTGATGGGGCTGGGGGGCGGCATCGTGCTCACGGCCATCGCCTTCACGGCATTGCCCACCGCGTTCATCCCCGAGGAGGACCAGGGCTACGGGGTGGGCATCTTCCAGCTGCAGAACGGAGCCTCCCTCCCCCAGACCCAGGGGGTGGGCCGGCAGATCGCTGCGGTGTTGAAGGAGGAAGACGACATCACCTCTGCGGCGGTGATCAGCGGGGCGGGCTTCAACGGCAACAGCCCCGACCAGGGCTTGTTTTTCTTCGGGCTGAAGCCGCTGGAGGAGCGCTCCGGCAGCGCCCACCGCGCCCCGGCGATCGTGGCGCGGCTCAACGCCAAGCTCTCGCAATTCAGCACGGGTTTGGCGGTGGCCTCCCAGCCACCGGCGATTCCGGGCTTCTCCGCCCAGGGCGGCTTCTACTTCCAGTTCAACGACCTCAGCAATGGCGCCTACAGCTTTCCCCAGCTGAATCAACTGGCCCAGCAGCTGGTGGCGGCCGGCCAGGCCAGCGGCGAGTTTTCCAACCTCTACACGCAGTTTGTTCCCAGTGCCCCGGCCTTCGGCCTGCAGATCGACCGTTCAATCCTGGGGGCCCTGAACATCGACTTCCAGCAGGCGATGCAAACCATCGCCGTGTTGGCCGGCGGCAACTACTCCGGCCTCACCTACGAGAGCGGACAGGTGCGCAACATCTACGTGCAGGCGGAGCCGGAGGGCCGCAGCACCCTTGAGGACGTGCTCAGTTACTACGTGCGCAGCCGCGACGGCAAGCTGGTGCAGGTGTCGGAATTCGCCAGCAGCCAGCTAAGCAGTGCGCCGCCGGTGATCAGCCACTACAACCTCTACCGCACGATTTTGGTGCAGGGGGCTGAGGCGATCGGCAAGAGCTCCGGCCAGGCCCTGGCGGCGATTCAGCAGCTGTTCAACCGGCTCGACTTCACCAACATCGGCTCCGCCTTCACCGGCATCGCGGCCCTGCAGCTCTCCGCCGGCAGCGCCAGTGTGCTGGTGTTTGCCCTCGGCATCCTGATCGTCTACCTGGTGCTCTCGGCCCAGTACGAGAGCTATGTGACGCCGGTGGTGATCCTGATGACGGTGCCGCTGGCGATGCTCGGGGCCCTGGCCTTTCTGGCGCTGCGCTCCATCGACCTCAACATCTATGCCCAGGTGGGCCTGGTGACGCTGATCGGCCTGGCGGCCAAAAACGGCATCCTGATCGTGGAGGTGGCCGAGCAGCACCTGGAGGAGGGCATGGCGGTGGCCGAAGCCGCCATCGCCGCCGCCGAATCGCGCATGCGGCCGATCCTGATGACGGCGATTGCGTCGTTGGCGGGTTTCCTGCCGCTGGTGGTGGCCACCACCGCCGGTGCCAACAGCCAGCAGTCGCTGGGCACCGTGATCTTCGGTGGCTTGCTGGTGGCCACCGTGCTGTCGCTGGGGGTGGTGCCGCCCTTCTACGTGGCGATCAAAACCCTCGAGGCCCGCGGGCTCCAGTCGACGCCAATTAGGTGATCACGGTGGGCCGGTCCATGCCGGTGCGGGCCTTGATCTCCGCCAGGCCATCGATGGCGGTGATCAGGGCGCCCAGGGCCTGCTGGGGATCCTGGGCCAGGTTGCCGCTGGGGGGCACATAGCTCTCCAGGTACACCCGCAG
>JBEBCX010000156.1:0-4180 GCA_041157425.1 Cyanobacteriota bacterium
GCGGAGCGCTCCGGCAATGCCCTCACCGTGTTTTTCCCGGTGGCCGGCGCCTGAGCCGACGGGTTTGTTGACGGGTGTGAAGACCCTGGCGGGGCGGCCTGTTCGCCCCAAAACACGGTGCTAGCTTCCGAGCGAAAGGTCTGCCGACTCCCCTCCGGAACAGCCATGGCAACGAGCGGTCAACTGAGCGGTCAACTTCCGAAGTACATCGGCAGCACGGGCGGGTTGCTCAACGCCGCTGAAACCGAGGAGAAGTACGCCATCACCTGGACCAGCGCCAAGGAGCAGCCCTTCGAGCTGCCCACCGGCGGTGCCGCCCACATGAACGAGGGCGAGAACCTGATGTACTTCGCCCGCAAGGAGCAGTGCCTGGCGCTCGGCACCCAGCTGCGCACCAAGTTCAAGCCCCGCATCGAGGACTACAAGATCTACCGGATCTTCCCCGGCGGCGACACCGAGTTTCTGCACCCCAAAGACGGTGTGTTCCCCGAGAAGGTGAACGAGGGCCGCAAGATGGTGGGCCACAACGCCCGCCGCATCGGTCAGAACGGCAACCCCGCCTCGATCAAGTTCACCGGCAAGAACACCTTCGACGCCTGAATCCGGCCCGGGTTCAGCCAACCTCTATAAAGGCGGGGCCAGGCGCCCCGTTTTTTTTGCCGGCCTGCCGCTGTGATGCCATCCCCTGATCGCGCCACTGTTCTGGCTCAGGCTGAGGCGGGCTCCAGCTTCATCCCCATCTGGCGCACCTGGCCGGCCGACCTGGAAACCCCGCTCACCACCTGGTTGAAGGTGGGGGCCGGCAGCCAGCACGGCGTGCTGTTGGAGTCGGTGGAGGGGGGCGAGCGCATCGGCCGCTGGAGCTTTGTGGTGAGCGATCCGCTCTGGACCCTCACCGTGCGCGGCGATCGCGCCGAGCGCTGCGGGCGCGATGGCAGCCACCAGGCCCTGCAGGGCAACCCCTTCGACCTGCTGCGCCAGGCTCTGGCCCCCTACAGCGCCCCGGCCATCCCCGGGTTGCCCCCCCTGGGCCAGCTGTTTGGCTTCTGGGGCTATGAATTGATCCGCTGGATCGAGCCCAGCGTGCCGGTGCACCCCACCGACCCCAACGGCCCGCCCGATGGCTGCTGGATGCTGGCCGACAGCCTGCTCGCCTTCGACCAGGTGAAGCGGCAGATCACCGCCGTGGCCTACGTGGACCTCGCCCAGGGCGAGCGCACGGCGGCGGCGGTGGAGCGGGCCTATGGGGAGGCGGTGGCACGGCTCGATCGCCTCGAGCAGCGCATGCACCAGCCCCTGCCCCCGGGGGTGGCGCCGCTCGATTGGCGCGACGACCCCGGTGTGGAGCTGCCCACCCGCAGCAACCGCAGCCGCGAGGAGTTTGAGGCGGCGGTGCTCACCGCCAAGGAGCACATCGCCGCCGGGGATGTGTTCCAGCTGGTGATCAGCCAGCGGCTGGAAACGGAGGTGCAGCGCGAGCCCTTTGAGCTCTACCGCAGCCTGCGGATGGTGAACCCATCCCCCTACATGGCCTTCTTCAACTTCGGTGGCTGGCACCTGATCGGCTCCAGCCCCGAGGTGATGGTGAAGGCCGAGCCCCTGGCCGACGGCAGCGGCCGCGTGAAGGCGTCGCTGCGGCCGATCGCCGGCACCCGCCACCGCGGCGCCGATGCCGCTGAAGATGAAGCCCTGGCTGCGGATCTGCTGGCGGATCCCAAGGAGCGGGCCGAGCACGTGATGCTGGTGGACCTCGGCCGCAACGACCTGGGCCGGGTGTGCGTGCCCGGCAGCGTGCGGGTGAGCGAGCTGATGGTGATCGAGCGTTACTCCCACGTGATGCACATCGTGAGCGAGGTGGAGGGGGTGCTCGATCCCCACCGCGATGTTTGGGATCTGTTGATGGCCTCCTTCCCCGCCGGCACCGTCAGCGGCGCCCCCAAGATCCGCGCCATGCAGCTGATCCATGCCCTGGAGCCGGATGCCCGCGGCCCCTACTCCGGCGTGTATGGCGCCATGGACCTCAGCGGTGCCCTCAACACCGCCATCACCATCCGCACCATGGTGGTGTTGCCGGCGGCCGGTGGCGGCTGGCGCGTGCAGGTGCAGGCCGGTGCCGGCCTGGTGGCCGATTCGGTGCCCGCCTCCGAATTCCAGGAAACCCTCAACAAGGCCCGGGGCATGCTCAAAGCCCTGGCCTGTCTGGCATGAGCGCGATGCCACCCACGGCTCCGCCGTTGCTGCTGAAGGGCTTTGAAGTGGAGCTCTACACCGGCCGGCCCGACGGCACGGTGGTGGGCTGCTCCGCCGAGGCGGCCGCGGCCCTGAGCGGCTTTGTCACCGAACCCGACTGCCGCAACCTCGAATACATCACCCCCCCGGACGCCAGCTACAAGGAGCAGTTGGAGCTGCTGCTGGAGCCGCGCCGCCGGCTGCGGCCCTGGCTGGCCGAGCGCGGCCTCACCCTGCTGCCGGGCAGCACCCTGAGCACCGGCGACAGCCACCGCTTCGACCGCTCCGATCCCACCAACGCGTACCACGGCTACATCGAGGCCACCTATGGCACCCGGGTGGTGACCGCCAGCGTGCACATCAACCTGGGCCTCACCGACATGGAGGCGCTGTTCGCCGCCTGCCGCCTGATCCGCTGTGAGGCGGCCCTGCTGCTGGCCCTCAGCGCCAGCTCCCCCTTCCTCGATGGCCAGAGCACCGGGGCCCATTCCCAGCGCTGGCTGCAGTTTCCGCTCACCCCGCCCCAGGTGCCGTTGTTTGAGGGCCACGGCCACTACATCGCCTGGATGGAGGAGCAGTTGCAGCTGGGCCACATGCAGAACGTGCGCCACCTGTGGACCTCCGTGCGCCCCAACGGCGACAACCGGCCCCATGACCTCAACCGCCTGGAGATCCGCATCTGCGATTTGATCACTGACCCGCTGGTGCTGCTGGCGGTCACCGCCTTCGCTGAGCTGCGGATCCAGCAGCTGCTGCAGGATCCCCAGCGCCATGACCCCCTGCGCGCCAGCAGCCTGGATGCCCAGGCCCTGGCGGAGCTGGCCGATGCCAACGACCGCGCCGCCGCCCGCACCAGCCTCGAAGCCCCGCTGCTGCACTGGCGCAGCGGCCGCCCCATCACCGCCCGGGCCTGGCTGGCCGACGCCCTCGAGGAGATGGCGCCCCTGGCCAAAGCCAGCGGACTGGAGCCCTGGCTGGCCCCCCTGCACAGCGTGCTGGAGCAGGGCAACCAGGCGATGCAATGGCTGGCGGCCCACCGCGCTGGCACCGCCGTGGCTCCGTTGATCGCCGCCACGGCGGCGGCCATGGCCCAGCGCGAAGAGCAGCTGAATGCAGAGATGGCGACAGAACGGTTGCGCCCTTTGGGATGATCATGGATCGCTCCGTCGCAGACTCCGCCTCCATGGGGCTCACCCTCGCCGCCACTGACGCGATCGGCGCCCCGCCTGCTGCGGCCGGAGCGGAAGGCAGCCGCCCGCGCCTGCTGGCCGAACGGCTGGAGTTGGTGGAAGACCTCTGGCAGACGGTGCTGCGCAGCGAGTGCCCGCCCCAGCAGGCCGAACGCCTGCTGCGCATGAAGGAGATCAGCGGCGCCATCGATGGCGGTGCCCCCGACGCGGGCTCCGAGGCGGCCACCGATGAGATCGTGCAGCTGATCCGTGAGATGGATCTGGCCGAGGGCATCGCCGCCGCCCGGGCCTTCTCGCTCTATTTCCAGCTGGTGAACATCCTCGAGCAGCACATCGAGGAGGACAGCTATCTCGCCAGCCTCAAGGCCCACCACCCCGAGCACCTCAGCGACCCCTTCGTGCCGCCGCTGGCGGTGCAGACCGAACCGGCCACCTTCCGCGAGCTGTTCGCCCGCATGCGGGGCCTGGGGGTGCCGCCGGCCCAGATCGAGCACCTGCTGCAGGAGCTGGAGATTCGCCTGGTGTTCACGGCCCACCCCACGGAGATCGTGCGCCACACCATCCGCCACAAGCAGCGGCGGGTGGCGTCGTTGATTCAGAAGCTGCAGCACAGCCAGCTGCTCAACCTCGACGACCGCCAGAGCCTGCGCCAGCAGCTCGAGGAGGAGGTGCGGCTGTGGTGGCGCACCGATGAGCTGCACCAGTTCAAGCCCTCGGTGCTGGATGAGGTGGATTACGCCCTCCACTACTTCCAGCAGGTG
>JBEBCX010000157.1:0-6840 GCA_041157425.1 Cyanobacteriota bacterium
CCGGTTTGGTGTCTTTGGCTACCTGGATGGGCGCCACCGACCCATAGGGTCCGCGGCACTGACCGGCCCGGCGATCCCATGCAAACCCAAGTGCTGAGCCAGCTCCCCGATGGCAGCTGGAATCCGCTCAAGGTTTACCCCAACCCGCTGCTGGCGTACATCGCCGCCCGCAAACTGAGCCGCCGTGAGCAGCGGCCCTGCCGCACCGTCTGCATCAGCGGCCAGGTGCTCGACGAAATCCTGCCCGCCTGACAACCCGCCGGCGGGTTGTGCTTGCCAGCAACAGGCCCAGCGGAGATCCTGGAGCGGCCCCGCCCCTGAAAGCGAGCATGCCCCGTGGGCGCTGGCGACACCGGCTGCGCAGCCTGGGCCTCGGGCTGCTGGGGGCGCTGCTCACCGGCGGTACCGCAACGCCACCGGCCCTGGCCGACAACAGCGTGACCGCCCCCAGCAGCACACCCTTCACGCTGCAGGATGCCCTGAACCTGCCGGATTGGATGCTGCTGGAGGTGGCCTTCAGCGCCCAACCGATGTTCAACCCGGTGGGGGGCCTGGTGAACACCGGCGCTTACGTGCAGCAAACCTCCGTGGATCTGCAGCTCAACACCGGCCTCGCCCGCGACAGCAAGCAGTGGAATGAGTTTGACCATTGGGCGCTGAACCTCAACGGCAACCACACCACCGGCAACTTCAGCTACGGCACCGAGATCGGCGCCATCTTTCCGCTGCAAAGCGCCTCGTACCCCACAGGCTTCTGGCTCACGGAGGCATCGCTGGAGCGGCAGGCCGGCGACGGCAGGGTGAATGTGAAGGCCGGCATCCTGCCCCTCAACCCCGACTTCATGGAGGCCCCGATCCTCAACCTCTATGTGCACTCCTCGCTGAACAACACGCTCAACATCCAAAGCAGCGACCTGCCGATCAACCCCTACGCCTCCCTGGGGGGCGTGGTGAACCTCAAGATCCAGAACGACCTCAACCTGCGGGCTGGCCTGTTCAACCTCAACAGCATCGAGGCCTTCAGCTCGTTTCCGCTGGCCTCCTTTCAGGGCTTCCAAGCCAACGTGGGCGGGGCCGGCAACGGCACGGTGCAGTTCCTCCAGATCGACTACACCGGCTCTGGTCTGGCGCCCCCGCAAACCCGCCCGATTCCGGTGTGCAGCCAACCCTGGGCCCTGGTGCGCAACTTCCCGCGCTGCAAAAACCCCACCACCGTGGCCAACCAACTGCCGGGGGGCCTGCTCAGCGTGGGGGCCTACAACAGCACCGATCCCCAAACGGGCAACGGCCTCTACGGCAGCCTCACCCTGCGCACCGGCCTGCCGGTGGGGCTGGCGGACCGGATCTGGGTGGGGGCCTCCTACACCCCCGATGCCACGGTGGATTTCTCCCCCAACTTCGTGGGCGGCGGCCTGGTGGTTCAGGGGCTGGTGCCGAAGCGCCCACTCGACCTGCTGGTGTTCGGCATCGGCAAGGGGGGGTTCAGCAACCAGGCCCCGCCAAACCTCACGAGCCCTTACGAGGGGATGCTGGAACTCGGCTACATGATCATGCTGAACGAGACGGTGCAACTGCAGCCCACCCTGCAATGGATCATGAACCCCAGTGGTGGCGGCAACCAATCCGTGCCGGGCATCCTGGCGGCGGGGATGCAGATCAACCTCAACTTCTGATCCGAGCACCGGCCTGATGGCCCTCAGCTTCCGCGAGCTTCAAGCGCAACTGCAACCCGGCTGGGGCTGCGAGCACAGCGGCGATGGCGGCCAGTTCGACGTGCTGGTGGTGCCATCGCTGAGCATGGACCGGGCCCTGATGGCCCTGGTCACCGGCGCCCACCACTACGAGGAGCGGCAGCTGTTCTCGCTGATACGGCTCCGGGATCCCGGCGTCCGGGCGGTGTACGTCACCAGCAAGTTGCTACCCGAGCTGGTGGTGGATGCGGTGCTGGAGCTGCTGCCGGGCGTGCCTACCTCCCACGCCCGCCGGCGCCTGCACCTGTTCGACACCGACGACGCCTCCAACCGCCCCCTCACCGAGAAGCTGCTGGAGCGGCCGGCGCTGCTGAACCGCATCGGCGACCTGCTGCGCCCCGGCCGCAGCTTCATCAGCTGTTTTGTGGTGACGGAGCTGGAGAAGCAGCTCTCCGAACGGTTGCAGGTGCCGCTCTTGGGCACCGATCCGGCCCTGGGGCACTGGGGCAGCAAGGCGGGCAGTCGGGCCCTGTTCGCCCGCTGCGGTGTGCCCCACCCCCCCGGCAGCGGCCTGGCCACCAACCTCGACGACCTCAGCGAAGCCACCGCCGACCTCTGGGAAGCCAACCCGCACCTGCGGCGCTGCGTGGTGAAGCTCAACGAGGGCATCAGCGGCGAGGGCAATGCGCCGTTGGAGCTCGAACCGCTCCAGTTGGCGGAGCGCAGCAGCGCCGATCGGCGCCGTTGCCTGCGGCAAGCGCTCGAGGGCCTGCCGATGCCGGCCGCCAGCTGGCGGGAGCTGCTGGCCCAGCAGGGGGCGTTGGTGGAGGCCTGGCTGGAGGGGGGTGAGGCCCTCAGCTCCCCCAGCGTGCAGGGCACGATCCACCCCGGCGGCCGGGTGGAGCTGCTCTCCACCCATGAGCAGATCCTGGGCGGCCCCAGCGGGCAGACCTACCTGGGCTGCTGCATGCCCGCCGATGCCGCCTATCGGCTCAGCCTGATGCGCCATGGCCGTGCCATCGGCGAAGCCCTGGCGGCGGAGGGGGCCCTGGAGCGCTACGCGGTGGATTTCATCGCCCGCCGCATCGATGGCGACTGGGACCTGCAGGCCATCGAAGTGAACCTGCGCCAGGGGGGCACCACCCACCCCACCATGGCGCTGCGGGCGATCACCACCGGCCACCTCGATCCCGACTCCGGCCTGTTCCTGGCCCCCACCGGCCAACCGCTGCACTACCGCGCCACCGACAACCTCACCCACCCCGACCTGCGGGGCCTGCTGCCCGCCGACCTGATCGACATCGTGGCCGATGCCGACCTCCACTACGACCCCGCCCGCCTGCGGGGCAGCGTGTTTCACCTGCTGGGCTGCCTGTCGGAATTCGGCAAGCTGGGCATGACCTGCGTGGGCCGCAGCGCCGAGGAGGCGGAAGCGGTGTATGCCGGCACGGCCGACAGCCTGATCAGCCGTGCGATGGAGCTGCAGGGCCGATCCAGCCCGCCAGGTGGGACGCGGCCTGGGAGCGGGCCAGGGCCCGTGCCGCCGGCAGGGCCGGCTCCAGGCGCTGCGAGCTGAAGGGCGGCAGGGTGCGGCTGCGCAACCAGGCCCCCCAGCGGAATTCATGGAACGGGATCAGTGGCGCCGCGGCCACCACCCCCTCACGCTTCAGCTTCCACACCAGGCTTCGGTAGGGGTCGTCCTGGGTGCCGGTGAGCTGGCGGGGCAAGGCCGCCGGCGGCTGCGGGCCGAGGCCGCGCCCGTCGTAGAGGTAGAGCCATCCGCGCCGATGCAGCTGCTCGAGCACCCCATGGCGATCGGTTTCCGGCACCTCCAGCACCACATAGCCGAAGGCGGTGGCGTCGGGGTCGAGTTCCATCAGCGCCCGCAGGCGATGGTGGCGATCCACCATCCACAGCTCACCGGCGCCGCTGCGCACCAATGGCGTGGGTTTGCGGCGCAGATAGTGGCGGCGTTGCTTGGGGTCTTCCGCGGCGAAATCCTTTTGGCGGCTGCGGATCTCAGCCATGCCCACGCACAGCTGGGTGGGCTGCAGGCTGGCCAGGGGCACCTCCAGCAGCTCTCCACCCACGGCCTCCGGGGCCGGCAGGGGCTGAAACGGCGGGAGGCGCAGTGCCATGGGGGGAACCTAAGCCCAATCCCCAGCCCCAACCAGCCATCCCGCAGGCATCTGGGCCAGGCCCTGGCCGCCCTGCTGTTGATGCTGGTGCTGTTGCTGGGGCTGGGGCCGGGGAGCGCCCCCGCCGCCGCGGCCACGGCCGAGCCCTACGGCGAGAGCTGCGCCCCCATCAGCGGGGCGCAGGCGGAGGCGCTGTTCGAGCGCTGGAATGGCGCCCTGCAAACCGGCGACCCCGACCAGGTGGTGGCCCTCTACAGCCCCGATGCCCTGCTGCTGCCCACCCTCTCCGCCGAACCGCGCCAGAGCCCGGCGGCGATCCGCGCCCAGAGCCCGGCGGCGATCCGCGCCTACTTCGAGCAGTTCCTCAGCCATGCGCCGCGGGGGCGCATCGACAGCCGCGTGCTGCAGCTGGGGTGCAACGAGGTGGTGGATGCCGGCACCTACAGCTTCTGGCTCGACGGCGACCACTGGGTGGCCGCCCGCTACACGTTTGTGTATGCCTTCACCGGCGGTGCCTGGCGCATCGTGCACCACCACTCCTCCCTGGTGCCCACCCCTCAGGCCGCCTGAGCCTTGGCGCCGCGCCCCACCAGGCGCTGGGGTGCCAGACGGCTGCGGCTGGCCAGCTGGTGCTCCCGCACGGAGCTGCCGTAGATCTCCAGAAACAGGGCCCGGTCGGCCGCCGAGCCAATCAGGCCGCACTGGCTGTAGTGCTGGCGCAGCGGCAGCTGCGGCCGGGCCGCCACCTGGGCATGCAACTGACGCAGACGAAAGCGGCGCAGGGCCTTGAGGGGCGACTCCCCCCGAAGGCGCACGAACAGATTCTGCAGCGTGCGCACACTCACGTGGCAGTGGCGGGCCAGCTCCGGCATGCGCAGCGGTTCACGGAAATGAACCGCGATGTAGCGATCGGCGCGCTCCATCAGCTGCTGCTGGGTGGGGGCAGCGATCAACACTGTTTTGGCACTACGCAGATTTGGCACAACGCGGCTTTGGCAGAACGCGGGTTGGTCACAACGCAGAGGCCCCGCAGCGCGGCAGCGGGCCAGAACCTACAGAAATCAGCCCAATGGCTCCTGCCGCAACAACAAATTGTTGGCAAACGATCAGCAGACGTTGACGGGGTGGTTGCTCTAACGCACCGGCGCGATCTAGTCGCGCAGGTTATAGATCGGCATCGTGGCGAAGCCCAGGGAGGCGGGCACCGGGTTGGGGCCAGCGGGCAGCGCCTGCACCCCGAACATGTACGTGTCAGCCCAGGTGGGGTTGTGCCAGGGCCGCAGCGCCACGGTGACCGTCTGCCCCGGCGTGGGGGGCTCGGGGAAGCGCACGGTCATCGTGCGGGAGGCCTGATCAAAGCTGGCCTGCACGGGGATCGCAGCCCCCTCCCGCCGCGGCCGACCCACAAAGGCGCGGGTGCGGTGGGTGAAGAAGGGAAAGTCGCGGTCGACGCCGCGGGTTTGGCGGATCACCAGCCCCCCGAGGCCGCTGCCGGCCTGCTCCGAGAGGGTCACGGTGAAGTAGTACTCCGCCCCCGCCTGCATCAGGTACCACCAGTAGTTGGTGAACTCCACCTTCCACGGAGGGCTCTTGAACCAGCTCTGGCCTTCAAGCTCCGTGGGGCGAGCTGCCGGTGGCAGCGCCAGGGCGGCCAAGAGTGATGCCCCCAGCACCGTGGCCCCCAGCACGGTGCCCCCCGGCAGCCGCTTGCGGATCGCCATCAACCCCAGTCCAGCACTGGCCGCAAGCTAGCGGTGGTTGGCGTGGTTGATAGGGTCAGCGCAGTGTGCAGCGCCCGGCGATGGATCGAGCCCAACTCGACGCGATCGAACTGATGCTGCGCGACCTCAACACCCGCCACGACGAGATCCGTCACCGGGCGGCGTTCCGCGGCTGCACCCGCGAGCTGTTGGCCCTGCAGCAGGAGCTGGTGCAGTACCTCACCAACAAGCGCGAAGGCCTCAACGGCCGCTGACGGCCACAAACGGGGCGGGGTTCTGATCGCGGCGGTCGCCCACCGGCAAGGGTGGCCCCTGGTCGGGCCCATCCAACGCGGCGGTGCGCTCCAGGGCGGCCCGAAGCTGCCGGGCCGCATGCAACGGCATGTCGCGGGGCACGGAGATGCGGTCGCGCCAGTAGCGCAACCCGGCCGCCGTACCCGCCGGCGGAGGCACGGGCTCGGCGTGGCCCGGAGCCATCAGGTTGGTGAGGGCGCAGCGCAGGGCCTGATCCAGGCGCTCAGCGGCGGCGGCGCCGAGCCGTTCCCCCGCCGGGTTGATCGCCAGCAGCTTGCCGCGGTGGCGCAGCATGCGGGCCAGGGCCAGCTGGCGGGCATCGGCGGGCTCGGGCTGGCGCGTTTCGATCAGATCCGGTTCATCGCTCGGCCAGAGGCCCCCGTCCACCAGGGCCGCCAGCCGCCGCTGGTGGGCCCCACCGCTGCTCAGGCAGCAGCCCATCTGGGGGGGCAGGTCGTGGGCGTGGGTGTGGATGTCGCTCTGGGTGCCCAGGTAGGTGAGCCGCTGCTCCAGGGCACTGAACCAGCGGTCGATGGCCGGGTGGTGGCGACGCAGCCCGTAGCCCTTGTAGTAGGCGAGCGAGGCGTTCATCCGCTCCAGGTAGGGCACGAAGATCACATCGGCGGTGCCGAACTGCTCCAGGAAGAAGGGGCCGGGGGTGGCCTCAAGGGCCTGCTCCACCAGGCCGGCCATGCGCGCGAAGTGCTGCTCCGCCGATGCGGTGTGCGAACCCTCCCCTTCGCAGTAGCAGAGCCATTGGCACCAGGCGCGGAACAACCGCCGCTCCAGCTGCCGCAGCGGCAGCACGTCCGGATCCGAGAGGCCCTGCCCCAGGGGGCCGAAGCTGCGCTCGAGGGCTTCGAGGATCACATCGCTCTCGGTGATCAGGCGCCCGTCGAGCTCGAGGGCCGGCAGCATGCCGGAGGGCACCTTCTCGGTGAACCAGCGCTCCTTGTCGCCGTAGCAGAACATCGTGACCTTGCGGATCCGGTAGGG
>JBEBCX010000158.1:0-4131 GCA_041157425.1 Cyanobacteriota bacterium
GGAGGCCATCGCCGCGGTGGAGTGGCTGCCGGCCAGCGGCCGCAACCGCATCGAGGCGATGGTGAGCGAGCGGGGCGACTGGTGCATCAGCCGCCAACGGACCTGGGGCGTGCCGATCCCCGTGTTTTACCACCGTGACACCGGCGAGGTGCTGCTCAACGCCGCCACCCTGGAGCACATCCAGGGGCTGATCGCCGAGCACGGCGCCGACGTGTGGTGGGAGCGCGATGAGGCGGGGCTGCTGCCCGAGCCCTACGCGGCCGAGGCCGCCCAGTGGCGCAAGGGCACCGACACCATGGACGTGTGGTTCGATTCCGGCTCCTCCTGGGCCGGCGTGCTGGGGGGCATCGCGGGCTGCGAGAGCCGTGCACCCGAAGTCCACTACCCGGCTGATCTCTACCTCGAGGGCAGCGATCAGCACCGTGGCTGGTTCCAGAGCAGCCTGCTCACCTCCGTGGCGGTGAATGGCAAGGCCCCCTACAAACGGGTGCTCACCCACGGCTTCACCCTGGATGAGAAGGGCCGCAAGATGAGCAAATCCCTCGGCAACGTCGTGGATCCGGCGGTGTTGGTGGAGGGGGGCAAAAACGAGAAGCAGGAGCCGGCCTACGGGGCCGATGTGCTGCGGCTGTGGGTGAGCTCGGTGGACTACTCCGCCGATGTGCCCCTGGGCCCGGGCATCGTGAAGCAGCTGGCGGACGTGTACCGCAAGGTGCGCAACACGGCCCGCTACCTGCTGGGCAACCTGCACGATTTCGTGCCGGAGCGCGATGCGGTGGCCTACGGCGACCTGCCGCTGCTGGATCAGTGGATGCTGCAGCGCACGGCAGCCCTGATCGATGCGGTGAGCGGTGATTTCGAGCGTTTTGAGTTCTACCGCTTCTTCCAGGCCCTGCAGAACTTCTGCGTGGTGGATCTCTCGAACGTCTACCTCGACATCGCCAAGGACCGCCTCTACGTGAGCGGCGCCGATGACGTCCGCCGCCGCAGCTGCCAAACGGTGCTCAGCCTGGTGGTGGAGCGGCTGGCCGGGTTGATCGCACCGGTGCTCTGCCACATGGCGGAAGACATCTGGCAGAACCTGCCCTACCCCGTGGCCGAGGCCTCGGTGTTTGAGCGGGGCTGGCCCACCGCACCAGCGCAGTGGCGCCAACCGCAGCTGGAGGCCCCCATGGAGCGCATCGCCGCCCTGCGTGCCCTGGTGAACCGGCAACTGGAGAGCTGCCGCAGCGGCGGCCAGCTGGGGGCCTCCCTAGAGGCCCGCGTGCAGCTGGAGGTCAGCGCAGCGGAGGGCACCAACGCCACCCGCGAGGCCCTCGCCTGGCTGGAGGGCAGTGCCCACCCCGACGTCGACAACCTGGCCGATTGGCTGCTGGTGTCGCAGCTGCAGCTGGGGGGCACCCCACCGGCGGCGGTGCTGGCGGAGACCAGCGAAGAGGGCATCACCGTGCGGATTGCCAAGGCCGATGGCCACAAGTGCGAGCGCTGCTGGCACTTCGAAACCGACATCGGCCAGCACAGCAGCCACCCGACCCTCTGCGGCCGCTGCGTGGCCGTTCTCGCCTAGAGCCAGCCGGCCGGATCCAGGAACGCCTCCACCGGAGCAGGCCCGGCCAGCAGCCGATCCTGGGCGGGATCCAGGGGCCCTTGGAGCAACTCCGCGCTGGCGATCCGGGCGGCCTCCGGCAGGGCCGGCTGGTCGGGATCAAAGGCGGTGGGGTGGCTGACGCTGCTGGAGAAGCCGCGAAAGATCAACAGCTCAAACGGCTCCCAGGCCCCCTCAGCGGGCAGGGAGCCCCGCAGGCGCAGCACCCGATCGGCGCGGCTGCGGCTGATCGCCTCCAGCGCGGCCAGCAGGGGAGCCACCCCCATCAAAAGCCCCCCGCCACACGACCCTGCTTGGGTAGCCGCACCAACAGCCACTGCAGCAGCCCCACGGCATAGGCCACCAGGGCCACGTAGCCCACGAAGGCGGCGATGGCACCGGTCCAGCGGCCGCCAAACACAAACGCAAAGGCGCCGGCCACCCCACCGTGCAGATCATCCGGTGCCTCGAGCCACACCCGGCACACGGCCCTGCTGATCCCGCCCCTCACGCAATCAAGGGCTGCAGCGCTCAATGCCGCCCCCAGCACGCCATACACACTGAGGCCCCAGCGCCAGCTGCGCACCGCGAAGGGCAACGGCCGCCAGGGGGGCAGATCCGCCAGTTCCTCGTTGAGGTCAACCCAGAACCACACGCTCACCACCACCAACACGTGGGCCAACACCGCCAGCCCATAGCCCAGGGGGCGGTTGTCGGTGAGCAGCAACACCGTGATCAACAGCAGGCTGGCCACCTTCCAGAAGATGCCCAGCAGGCGCAGCATCGCCCGCTCCTGACGCACCGCCGCCCAAACCATCAGCACCAACGGCACACCGATGGCGAACACCGCGGCCAACCGGTAATCGAGCCAGACGAGCGTGCGGTAGGGCAACAGGTCGGGCACGAAACGGGGGTCGGCAAGCCGCCATTATCGGCAGCCCAGCCCTGGCGGCAGCAGCTGTAGGGTCCAGCCATGGCCTGGCCGCTTCGCCCCCTTCAGCAGCTGCAGCAGCGCCTGGGCGCGCTGGGATCGCCGAAGCCCACACCCGAAGCCCGCTGCCGCACCGCCCTCAGCAACCAGCCGGCCCTGGAGGCCGCCGTGGCCGACCTGGCGCAGCAACTGCAGGCCAGCGGCCCGGGACAAGCCCAACCAGCCCAGCCGGCCGACCTGGCGCTGGTGTTCTGCTCCACCGCCTACGCCACCGACCTGCAACGGCTGCTGCCGTTGCTGCGCCAGGCCATCCCCAGCCAGCACTGGATCGGCTGCGCCGGTGGTGGCGTGGTGGGCACCGCGGCCGACGGCCAACCCCATGAGCTGGAGCAACAACCGGGCATCAGCGTCAGCCTGCTGTGGTTGCCCGGCGCCCAACTGCAGCTGTTCCAGGTGGAGGGGGATGCGCTGCCGGATCTCGATGGCCCCAGCCAGGCCTGGACCGACTGGGTGGGGGCCGACCCCGAGGGCGTGCACTCGATGCTGCTGTTCATCGATCCGGGCTGCCCCGCCATCAACGATCTGATCAGCGGCCTGGATTACGCCTACCCCGATGCCGCCAAGGTGGGGGGCATCGCCGGCCAGCACAACGCCAGCCATGGCTCGCTGCTGTTCAACAACCAGGTGGTGGGCGGTGCCGTGGGCTGCCTGATCGGCGGCAGCTGGCGGATTGATCCGGTGGTGGCCCAGGGCTGCAAACCGATCGGCCCGGTGTTCGAGGTGGAGCAGGCCGAGCGCAACGTGGTGCAACGGCTCAGCAGCGGCGAGCAGCAGGGCACGCCCGTGGCCTGTCTGCAACACATCCTGGAGGGGCTGAACCCCCAGGAGCGCGAACTGGTGCGCCACTCCCTGTTTCTGGGGGTGGCCAAAAACAGCTTTCAGCTCGGCGCCGCCGATGACACCGACGCCCCGGCCTTTTTGGTGCGCAACCTGATCGGCGTTGACCCGCGCACCGGCTCGGTGGCGGTGGGGGAACGGCTGCGGGTGGGGCAGCGGGTGCAGTTCCAGCTGCGGGATGCCGAGGCGTCCCGCCAGGAGCAACGCCACCTGCTCAGCCGGCAACGGCGCCGCCAACCGCAACCGCTGGCGGCCCTGCTGTTCGCCTGCCTGGGGAGGGGCGAAGGGCTCTATGGCGCCCCGGATGGCGACGTGCAGGCCTGCCGGGAGCACTTTGCCGAGGTGCCCGTGGCCGGCGCCTTCTGCAACGGTGAACTCGGCCCCGTGGCCGGGGTCACCCATCTGCACGGTTACACCGCCAGCTGGGGTTTCCTGGTGCCGAACACCGGCGCGGCCAGCGGCGATTCCGCCTGAGCTCGCCATGGTGCGCCAGCACGTCAACCCCCTGAGCCGCTTCTTCCAGCAGCCGCTGGCGCTGCCGCCGCCGGAGCAGCTGTTCGCCGATGCGGCCCTGCCGCTCCACCTCGACATCGGCTGCGCCCGCGGCCGATTCCTCCTTGCCCTGGCGGAGCAACAACCCCAGCGCAACCACCTGGGGGTGGAGATCCGCCGGGCCCTGGTGAGCGCCGCCGAAGCCGAGCGCCAACAGCGCCAGCTC
>JBEBCX010000159.1:0-4044 GCA_041157425.1 Cyanobacteriota bacterium
CGGGAGGGCACCACGAACTCCAGCTGGGTGCGGCCGTCGTTGGTGTTCTCCATGTTCTGCATCTCGGCCTTGCGGATGCCGAGCTTCTCGATGCAGGCGCCGACAGATTCCTCAGGCACATCCAGCACCAGGGTTTCAAAGGGCTCCGAGGGGGTGCCATCGATGGTGCGGAAGATCACCTGGGGCTGCGACACCTGGAACTCATAGCCCTCGCGGCGCATGGTTTCGATCAGGATCCCGAGGTGCAGCTCACCACGGCCGCTCACGGCCCAGCGATCCGGTGAATCGGTGTCCTCCACCCGCAGGGCCACGTTGGTGAGCAGCTCCTTCTGGAGGCGATCGCGCACCTGGCGGCTGGTGACGAATTTGCCCTCCTTGCCGGCGAAGGGCGAATCGTTGACCACGAAGGTCATCTGCAGGGTGGGCTCGTCCACCTTGATCAGCGGCAACGCCTCCGGGTTGTCGGGGCAGGCGATGGTTTCGCCGATGTTCACCTCATCGAAACCGGCCACGGCCACCAGGTCACCGGCGCGGGCCTCTTCCACCTCAACGCGCTGCAGGCCCTGGAAGCCCAGCAGCTTGCTGATGCGGCCGCGCTTCACACTGCCGTCGTCGCGCAGCAGGGCCACCGGCTGGTTGGCGCGGATGGTGCCGTTGTGGATGCGGCCGATCATGATCCGGCCGAGGAAATCGCTGTAATCGAGGGTGGTCACCTGCAGCTGCAGGGGCTTCTCGGGATCACCCACCGGCGGCGGAACGTGGCGCAGGATCGCGTCAAACAGCGGCCGCATGTTGTCGCTGTCGGTTTTCATGTCCGGCTTGGCGTAGCCGCCCATGCCGCTGCCGAACAGGTAGGGGAAGTCGCACTGGTCGTCGTCGGCGCCCAGCTCCAGGAACAGGTCGAGCACCTTGTCCACCGCCTGCTCGGGATCCACACGGGCACGGTCGATCTTGTTGACGAACACGATCGGGCGCAGGCCCTTTTCCAGGGCCTTCTTGAGCACGAAGCGGGTCTGGGGCATCGGCCCCTCGTTGGCGTCCACGATCAGCAGGCAGCCATCCACCATCCCCAGCACGCGCTCCACCTCACCACCGAAGTCGGCGTGGCCCGGGGTGTCCACGATGTTGATCCGGATGCCGTCGTAGTCCACGGCGGTGTTCTTGGAGAGGATCGTGATGCCGCGCTCCCGCTCCAGATCGTTGGAGTCCATCACGCAGGTGGGCACCGCTTCGTTGTCGCGGAAGATGCCCGATTGCGCCAGCAGGGCGTCCACCAGGGTGGTTTTGCCGTGGTCAACGTGGGCAATGATCGCGATGTTGCGGATCGGTGTACCCGGGTGCTGGCCGCTCATGGGGAGATGGAGGAGAACAGGGTGGAAACGGAATCAACGGCGGATTCCGTGCAGCGGGATGACATCAGTGGATCTCCCGGATCGTGATCAAAAGCCCCAAGCCAAAACGCTTTGATCGGAGATGTGATCAAGGGTTGATCAAGTACTGGATCAAAAATTGATCCGCCACGGAGTGGCTCACTGAATTGCGGTCTCGGCGTGCCGAAGCCGATGGTCCAACGGTGCGTGAGGTGATGCTATCGCAGGGCCTTTCGGAGCCTCAACGGCGCTCCAGCAGCGTGCCGCGGGTCACCCCCAGGCGGCTGTCGAGCTGCTCGCGCTGCCACACCTCACGGCCGCTGATGGCCCCGGCCAGGGCTTGTCCGTAGAGCTGCACCCGGCGCTGCACATCCTCCGGGGCGTCGTCGAGCAGTTCGATGCGCAGGTGGCGCACACCTGCCCCCAGCAGGGCCGGCAGGGCTTCCGCTGCGGTCTGGGCCCGGCCGTTGAACAGGGTGTTGCGGCAGCCGAGATCGGCCCGCAGGGGATGGTCCACACCGCTGCGGTCGCGCAGCAGCACCGTGTGGTGTTCACAGGGGCGGCCGCAGTCGGTGTGGTCGTGGCCATCGGAGAGGAACGCACAGAACAGGCAGTGCTCCATGTGGAACAGCGGCATGTGCTGGTGCAGGGTGATCTCGAGGCTGCCGGGGGCACAACCGGCCACCAGATCCAGCAGTTGATCCAGGGCCAGGTCGTAGCTGGCGGTGAGGCGCTGCAGGCCCCATCGGTCCATCAGCCATCGGGCGGTGAGCGGGTTGGCGACATTGAGGGAGAAGTCCCCTTGGCAGGGGGCCAGGGGGGTGAGGCGCTCCAGCTGGTCGGCGTTGCGCACCAGATAGCCGTCGGGGGCGGCCCGCAGCAGCGGCTCCAGGGTCCAGGCCTCATCCGGGCGGGTGATGCGCGGCCCCGCCAGCCAGATGCCACCCGGCCACCGCCCCCGGCCCAGGGCAACCGCCTGGCGCAGCTGGGCGGGGTGCTCCAGCTCGGCGATCACCCGGTGCACGGGCTGGTCCACCAGGGCCTGCAGCTGCTCCAGGCTGCGGGCCAACACCGTCAGCAGGGGCGCCTCGGGCAGGGGGGCCGCAGCGCCCTGGCGGGCCTGGCTGAGCAGCCGAGCCAGCACGCTGGTGGCGTCTGCGGTGCTGGGGTGCGAGGGGGGGCCGCTGGCGGTTGGCAGCGCGGCGGCGGCCTCCAGTTCGCTGGCCAATTGATCCACCACGGCCCTGCGCAAAGTGTTGAGCTGCGCCACCGGCAGAAACAGGTCGCCCTCGAGACGGCACTCCAGCTCGTCCAGATGCCAGGGGGTGCCACCCAGACGGCCCAGCTGCTGGCGCAGCCGATCACCATCCAGCCCCTGGCCCTGGGCCGCTTGCAACGGCAGATCCGAGCGCGCGGTCCAGGGGCCTCCCGTGAGGCCATCGGCAGCGATCACCTCCAACGTGAGTGGGGCACCAACACGGCCGCTCACGCGCAGGCTGAGGGGACGGCTGTGCTCCGGGGTGCTGCGCTCCGCCAGGCGCTGCAGGCGGCTTTCCAGTTGGGGGTCGCTGCTCAGCCAACAGGGGCAGCCAGGGGCGAGGCCCAGCAGGTCGATGCGGCCGGGCCCAAGGGTCACGGCCAGGCAGCCCCCGGCACGGGGCTCCACCCGCATCAGGCGACCGCCCACCTCATCAGGGGGTTCGAGGGCCCCAGCGCCAGGGCACTCCAGCACCACCCCATCGCCGGGTTTGAGCGGCTGATCGGTGCGCAGCAGCAGCACACCGTTGGGCTCCAGCCGTTGCAGCTGGCCCACCAGCGGACCACGCTTTTTGCTCCAGCGGCCGTGCACCAGGCGCCGGTGGTTGACGCCTTCCAGCCAACCGGTGCCCAGGCCGCGGGAGAAACTCAACTCCAGCTGGCGACGCAGGCTGGCCCGCTCAGGGGGCAGCATCGCTTCGCCATTGGGGGCGAGCGCATCGAGACCGCGGCGGTAGGCCTCGGTGACGGCCGCCACGTAGGCGGGATCCTTGAGCCGGCCCTCAATCTTGAGGCTGGCCACGCCGGCGTCCCGCAGCTGGGGCAGCAGCTCCCAGGCGGCGAGATCCTGCGGGGAGAGCAGGTAGCGCTGGTCGTGGAGGTCGCGGGGTTCGCCATCCACCACCAGTTGGTAGGGCAGGCGGCAGGCCTGGGCACACTCCCCGCGGTTGGCACTGCGTTGGCCCAGGGCCTCGCTGGTGAGGCATTGGCCGGAATAGGCCACACAGAGCGCTCCGTGAACAAACACCTCCAGGGGCATGGCCAGGCCGCGCTGCTGCAACTGGCGCTGCAGGCGCTGCAGATCCGGCAGGCTGAGTTCCCGGGCCAGCACCACCCGCACGGCCCCGAGGTCAGCCGCCATGGCCACGCCGGCGGCGCTGGTGATCGACATTTGGGTGGAGCCGTGCACCGCCAGGGAGGGCGTGAGCTGGGCCGCGAGCAGCGCCAGGCCGATGTCCTGGACGATCACCGCATCCACCCCGGCGGCCTCCGCCGCCAGCAACAGCTCCGCCGCCTCCTTGAGCTCGTGGCTGAACACCAGCACATTGGCGGTGAGGAACCCACGCACCCCGCGGCGGTGCAGCCAGGCCATCACCGCCGGCAGATCCGCCAGTTGGAAGTTTTCAGCCCGCAGGCG
>JBEBCX010000160.1:0-4030 GCA_041157425.1 Cyanobacteriota bacterium
TCCAGCCCGGCCAGGCCATGGGCCAGGGCGGCGCCCCCCACCAACCCCAACAGGGCGCGCACCAGCACCAGTTGCACCACGGCCCGCTGCAGCTCCCGGCCCGCCAGCCGCAGCTGCAGGCCGCCATCGAACAGCACCAGGCTCACCAGCAGGGCCACCAGGGGCTCCAGCCCGCGCCCGAGGCTCTCCGGCTGCACCAGATCGAGGCCAGCGCGACCAATCAGCAGGCCCATCGCCAGCAACAGCACCACCGACGGCAATCCGCTCAGCCGGGCCAGCAGCTGGGCGATGGCTCCAGAAAAGCTGGCCAGCCCCCAGAGCAGTTCGGTGGTGAGCAGCGGGGTCTTCAGAACTCCTCTGCCGATGTGGCGCCGTACACCGGCTCCACGCGGATGCCCTGCACGGCGCTGGGGCGCACCACCAGGTACTCACCGGGCAGATCGTGGATGGGCACGTTGATGAACGCGTCGGCCGGGCCGGCATTGAGCACACTGCCGTACCACTGCTGAAACGCCTCCAGATCCGGAAACTGCACCACCGGGGCATGGCCGCCCGCCAGCAGCAGATGGATGGCGTAGCGGCTGGGGGTACGGGCCATCAGGGGGGCGCGGCGAACCGGAGCACATCCCCAGGATGCAGCAGGCGCAGCGGTTGCGCAGCGGCGGGGGCATACAGGGGGTGGCGGGGCTGGCCGGCGGCGGTGAGCGCCAGCACCAGCAAGGGCGTGTGGGCCGGCAGGTGCCGCTCCAGCAGCCCCAACACCGCACGGTCGCGCTGGTGCCAACGGCCGCCATTGCCCCAGCCCAGCCAAACGGCATCCATCGGGCCCAGGGCAGCGACCCGCTCAACCAACCAGAGGTCGTTGCGGGCATCCAAGGGCTCCTGGCTGCGGCGCAACACCGCCGGACTGGCGGTGATGCGGCTGAACAGGTTCAGCACCTCCAGAGCGCCGTAGCCCCAGGCCCGGGCAAAGCCCACCAGCCGCCGCAGGGTGGGGTCATCGCGCCGGCCATCGGCGCGGGACGGGTTGAGGCCGATGAACAGCAGCCGTGGCCCCGCCGGATCCCAACGCCGCTGCAGCCACCAACGGTGCCGCCCGCAGGCGCTGACGGCAGCATCAGCGGCTGGGCCGCACCCTTCAATCACCGCTGGCCTGTCCTCGGCGCACCTCCCCCAGCATGGAGGGGCGACCCCACGCCGCGGCAGTTCTGGCAGGCTGTCCCGACCCGGGCGATCGAGCGTGGCTGTGGCCGACTCCACCAGCACCAAACCCCTGTTGCTGCTGGTGGATGGCCACTCGCTGGCGTTTCGCAGCTTTTACGCCTTCAGCAAGGGCGGTGAGGGGGGCCTGAGCACCAAAGAGGGCATCCCCACCTCGGTGACCTACGGCTTCCTCAAAGCCCTGCTCGACAACTGCAAGGGCCTGCAGCCCCAGGGGGTGGTGATCGCCTTCGACACCGCCGAACCCACCTTCCGTCACGAAGCCGATGAGGCCTACAAGGCCCACCGCGACGTGGCGCCGGAGCACTTCTTCCAGGACCTCGGCAACCTCCAGCAGATCCTCGAGCAGGCCCTCGACATTCCGCTGTGCATGGCTCCCGGCTACGAAGCCGATGACGTGCTCGGCACCCTGGCCAACCGCGCCGCCGATGGTGGCTGGCGGGTGCGCATCCTCTCCGGCGACCGCGACCTGTTCCAGCTGGTGGACGACGGCCGCGACATCGCCGTGCTCTACATGGGCGGCGGCCCCTACGCCAAAAGCAGCGGGCCGGTGGAGATGCGGCGTGAGGGCGTGATCGCCAAGCTCGGCGTCACCCCCGAGGAGGTGGTCGACCTCAAGGCCCTCACCGGCGACACCAGCGACAACATCCCGGGGGTCAAAGGGGTGGGTCCCAAAACCGCCATCACCCTGCTGCAGGCCCACGGCGACCTCGACGGCATCTACGGCGCCCTGGAGCAGCTGCAGGCGGCGGGCCCCAAGGCCAAGGACCCCAAAGGGGCCCTCAAGGGGGCGTTGCTGGAGAAGCTCAGCGTCGACCGCGACAACGCCTACCGCTCGCGCATGCTGGCCGAAATCCTGGTGGACATTCCCCTGCCCCAGGAGCCGCGGCTGCCGCTCGGGGCCGTCAACGCCGCCGCCCTGGCCGAGAGCCTCGAGGAGCTGGAGCTGTTCAGCCTGCGGCGGCAGGTGAACCAGTTCGCCCAGATCTTCTCCAGCGAACCGCCGCCGGAGCTGCCCGAACCGCCATCCACCCCTGCGGCGGGCGGCGCTCCAGGGGTGGGACCAAACGGCAACGGCAGTGGTCCCACCCCAGGTGACGCCGGCGAGGCAGCGTCCGCCCCGGCCCAACCCCAAACACAACAGCAACCGGCGCTGGAACCCGACCTGATCACCACGGCCGTGGCCCTGGAGCACCTGGTGGCCCGGCTGATGGCCGTCACCGATGCGGCCGCGCCGGTGGCCCTCGACACCGAAACCACCCACCTCAATCCCTTTCTCGCCGAACTGGTGGGCATCGGCCTGGCCTGGGGCGAGGGCCCGGCCGATCTGGCCTACATCCCCATCGGGCACCAGCCGCCCATGGCCGCCGATCTGCTCAGCGAGCCGCCCGCCGCGCCGCCGCAGCTGCCCCTCGATCAGGTGCTCACCGCCCTGGCCCCCTGGCTGGCCAGCCCGCAGCACCCCAAAACCCTGCAGAACGCCAAGTACGACCGGCTGATCCTGTTGCGGCACGGCCTGCCCCTGGAGGGCGTGGTGATGGACACGCTGCTGGCCGATTACCTGCGCGATGCCAACGCCAAGCACGGCTTGGAGGTGCTGGCGGAGCGCAACTTCGGCTTCAGCCCCACCAGCTACACCGAGCTGGTGCCGAAGGGCGCCGATTTCTCAGTGGTGCCGATCGAAGCGGCGGCGCAGTACTGCGGCATGGACGTGCACGTGACCCGCCGGCTCACCCCGCTGCTGCGCGGCCAGTTGGCGGAACTGGGGCCGCAGCTGCCGGCCCTGCTGGATCAGGTGGAGCTGCCCCTGGAGCCGGTGCTGGCCCAGATGGAGGCCACGGGCATCCGCATCGACACGGCCTACCTGGCGGAGCTCAGCACCGAACTGGCGGCCACCCTGGAGCGGCTGGAGGGGGAGGCCAAGGCCGCCGCCGGCACCGCGTTCAACCTCGCCTCCCCCAAGCAACTGGGGGAATTGCTGTTCGACACCCTCGGGCTGGATCGAAAGAAATCGCGCAAAACCAAAACCGGCTGGAGCACCGATGCCGCCGTGCTCGAAAAGCTGGAGGACGCCCACCCGGTGGTGCCCCTGGTGCTGGAGCACCGCACCCTCAGCAAGCTCAAAAGCACCTATGTGGATGCCCTGCCGGCCCTGATGGAGCCGGAGACCGGCCGGGTGCACACCGATTTCAACCAGGCCGTCACCGCCACGGGCCGGCTGTCGAGCAGCAACCCCAACCTGCAGAACATCCCCGTGCGCACGGAGTTTTCCCGGCGCATCCGCAAGGCCTTCCTGCCGGAGGCGGGCTGGCAGCTGCTCAGCGCCGACTACTCGCAGATCGAGCTGCGCATCCTGGCCCACCTCTCGGGCGAGGAGGCGCTGGTGGAGGCCTACCGCAACGGCGACGACGTGCATGCCCTCACCGCCCGGCTGCTGCTGGAGAAAAACGAGGTGAGCGCCGATGAGCGGCGCCTCGGCAAAACGATCAACTTCGGGGTGGTGTACGGCATGGGCGCCCAGCGCTTCGCCCGCGAAACCGGCGTCAGCCAGGCCGAGGCCAAGGACTTCCTCGCCAAGTACAAGCAGCGCTACCCGAAGGTGTTCGCCTTCCTGGAGCTGCAGGAGCGGCTGGCCCTGTCACGCGGCTACGTGGAAACGATCCTGGGCCGCCGCCGCCCCTTCGCCTTCGACCCCTCAGGCCTGGGGCGCCTGCTGGGCAAAGACCCCCTCGAGATCGACCTGGAGGTGGCCCGCCGCGGCGGCATGGAGGCCCAACAGCTGCGGGCCGCGGCCAACGCCCCGATCCAG
>JBEBCX010000161.1:0-4028 GCA_041157425.1 Cyanobacteriota bacterium
GCTCCCCAGCGGATCAGCGTGTCCGCCAACCGCGTGCGCCATTGCCGCTTGGCCATGCCGTTGCCCGTGGATGCCCCCAATCTGGCGCCACTGCGCCCATTTGGAGTAGCGGGCCCCCGGCGGCAGCGCCGGTGGCATCGGCGCTTCTACAGTGGTGGATTGGAGTTTGGCGGTTTCGGCGGGCCCATGCAGCAAGCCAGCACCCAGAGCCACGCCATCGCCCCGGCGCGGGTGCTGCGCGGCCCCGGCGCCTGGGCCGAGGCCCTGCCGGCCATCGCCGCCCTGGGCCAACGGCCCCTGCTGCTGGGCCGCAGCGCCGCCACCGCCCCCCTGCGCCAGGAGCTGCAGGGGCAGCTGCAGGCGGCGGGGCTGGAGCCCGTGGCGGCCACCCTGCAGCACGACTGCTGCGAGAGCGACCTGGCGCGGCTGGCCCAGCAGTGCACCGCCGCGGGCTGCGATGCGGTGCTGGCGGTGGGGGGCGGCAAGGTGCTCGACGCCGGCAAGCTGCTGGCGCACCGGCTGGGGCTGGCCTGCATCACCGTGCCCAGCAGCGCCGCCACCTGCGCCGGCTGGACCGCCCTGGCCAATGTGTATTCCGAGCAGGGGGCGTTCCAGGGGGATGTGGCCCTGGAGCGCTGCCCCGACCTGCTGGTGTTCGACCACGACCTCGTGGGGCAGGCGCCACCCCGCACCCTGGCCAGCGGCATCGCCGACGCCATGGCCAAGTGGTACGAGGCCTCGGTGAGCAGCGGCGCCAGCGCCGATGGGCTGGTGCAGCAGGCGGTGCAGCAGGCGCGGGTGCTGCGGGATCAGCTGCTGCTGGAGGCGGAGGCGGCGATGCAACACCCCGGCTCAGAGGCCTGGGTGCGGGTGGCGGAGGCCTGCGGCCTCACCGCCGGCCTGATCGGTGGCATCGGCGGCGCCCGTTGCCGCACCGTGGCGGCCCACGCCGTGCACAACGGTCTCACCCAACTGGCGGCCAGCCACGGCCAGCTGCATGGCGAAAAGGTGGGCTACGGGATCCTGGTGCAGCTGCGGCTGGAGGAGGTGATCGGCGGCAACGGCCTGGCGGCCCAGGCGCGCCGCCAGCTGCTGCCCTTCTTCCAGGCCCTGGGGCTGCCGGTGAGCCTGGCGGATCTGGGGCTGGGCCAGGCCAACTTGGAGGAGCTCAACGCCGCCGCCGCCTTCGCCTGCCGCCCCGGCTCCGATCTGCACCACCTGCCCTTCCCCGTGGGCCCCAGCGACCTGTTGGCCGCCATGGTGAGCACAACAGTGGGCCAAGCGGCCACCGCCGCCTAGATGCAGGCACCGCCGCAGAACCGCGCCCTGCTGGAGCGGGCCTCCCGCACCCTGCTCGACCCCCTGGGGCAACGGCTGGCGGCGGCGGTGCAGTGGTGGCAGCTGCCCCCCCTGGCGGGCGAGTGGCCCGTGGCGGTGCTGGGGGAGGGGCCGCCGCTGCTGCTGTTGCATGGCTTCGACAGCTCCCATCTGGAATTCCGGCGGCTGGCGCCGTTGCTGGCGCCGCAGCACCAGCTGTTCATCCCCGATCTGCACGGCTTCGGCTTCTGCCCGCGCCCCGAGGGGGGCCGCTACAGCCCGGCGGCGGTGCTGGAGCACCTGGAGCGGGTGCTAGAGGCTGTGCTGCAGCGCAGCGGAGCTGCCCAGGTGGGTCTGATCGGCGCCTCCATGGGCGGGGCGGCGGCGATGGAGCTGGCCCGGCGGCGGCCCGAGCAGGTGGAGCGGCTGCTGCTGCTGGCCCCCGCCGGCCTGAGCGGCCAACCGATGCCGGTGCCGCCGCTGCTCGACCAACTGGGCGCACGCTTCCTGGGGCTTCCCGCCATCCGCCGCGGCCTCTGCCGCACCGCCTTCGCCCAGCCCGACCGCGACGTGGGCCCGGCGGAGCTGGAGATCGCCTCGCTGCACCTGCGCTGCCCCAACTGGGCCGGCGCCCTGGCCACCTTTGCCCGCAGCGGCGGCTTCGCCGGCAGCGGCAGCCCGCTGCCACCCCAGCCGGTGGACGTGATCTGGGGCCGCGACGACCGCATCCTCAGCCGGCCCCAGAAACAGGCGGTGCAAAGTCTGTTAGGAGAACGCATCACCGAGCTGGAGGGGTGCGGCCATCTGCCCCACATCGACCAGCCCGCCACCGTGGCCCGTCTCTGGCATGTCTGAGTCCTCCCCCGTGCTCAACCTGCTGGCCAGCGGCCTGCAGCTGTGGGTGCGCCAGCAGTGCGATGCGGTGGAGAGCCTGGAGCTGCAGCTGCACGGCTCAGCCCTGGGGTTGCTGCGGGGCCGGCTGGAGGGGGTGAGCCTGGTGGCGCGGCGGGTGGTGTACGCCGCCCTGGAAATCGAGATGGTGGAGCTGCGCAGCAGCGCCATCCAGGTGCAGCTGGGCAACCTGCTCAAGGGCCAGGCGGTGCAGCTGCACCACGCCTTCCAGATCGAGGGGTATGTGGCCTTCACCGCCGCGGGCCTGGGCCGCTCGCTGTGCATGGCGCAATGGCGGAGCCTGGGGGATCAGCTGGCCGAGAGCCTGCTGGGGCTATCGCCGCTGCAGGAGGTGCGCATCGAGCGCGACCGGCTGGTGCTCCAGGCCCAGGGCATGGCCTGCGACACCCTGCCGGAGGCGGTGGACGGCCACCTGGAGCTGCGCCGCGCGGAAGGGGAGCAGCGGGTGGCCCTGCCCAGCGACCCCAACATCCAGATCAGCGAGGCCAACCTGGAGGGGCGGCTGCTTCAACTGCACGGAACTGCGCGGGTGTCGCCCTAAGCCAGCAGCGGCTTGAGCAGCGTCACCACCGTGTAGAAGGCCGCCGGGGTGAACAGGTAGCTGTCGATGCGGTCGAGGATGCCGCCGTGGCCTGGGAGCAGGTCGCCGGAATCCTTCACGCCGGCATCGCGCTTCATCATCGATTCGGTGAGGTCGCCCACCAGGGCAAACAGCGCCACCACCGCCCCCAGCAGGCCGCCGGCGGCCCAGCCGCCGTTCCAGCCCAGCAGCACCCCGAAGCCAGCCCCCAGCAGCACCGCACAGGCCAGCCCCCCCAGGGCCCCCTCCAGGGTTTTGCCCGGGGAGATGGGGGAGAGCGGCCGGCGGCCGTAGCGGCGGCCGAGCACATAGGAGCCGATGTCGGTGGCCACGATCAGCAGGCAGGCCATCAGCATCAGCACCATGCCGGAATCCACCCCCAGGTGGGCCAGCCGCGGCGCCAGGGCCGGATCGGTGAGGTCGCGCAGGCGGATCCAGTAGCTGGGCAAAAAGCCCAGATAAAACAGCGCAAAAATCGAGGCGGCGATGTCGGCGATGCTGCCGGTGAGCGGCTGCAGCAGCAGCCAGCCGCAGATCAGGGCACCGGAGATGGGCAGCACGGCTGAGGCCAGATCCGTGGCGAAGCCCACCCCCACCGCATCGCCGCCGTGGGCCCACTGGGTGGTGATCAGCAACAGCTGCACCAGCACCAGGGTGGTTTTGCTGGCGGGGCGGATGCCCTTGAACTGGGCCAGGCGGAAATACTCCAGCAACCCCAGGTGCACCATCACCCCGAGGGCGGCGGTGAACCACCAGCCCCCCAGGCCCACCACCAGCAGCCCGAAGCCGCCGGCGGCGTAGCCGCTGAGCAGCCGCTGCGGGGTGGTGCGGGTGCGGGGCGGCGGGATCAAGGGCGTTCGGCGGCGATCAAAAACAGCGGCTCCGCCGCCGCCAGCCGGGCCTGGTTGCCGCGGCGCTGCATGCGGTGCACGGTGGCCTGCACCACCTGCAGGTCGATGGCCTCGAGGCGGCCGAGGGTGTCGGTGGCATCCACAAGGCCCTCGAGGCTGGCGGTGCTGATCACCAGCCGGCCGCCGCTCACCAGGGCCTTCCACACCCGCTCCAGCACGCCACTGAGGGGCCGGCCCACCTCCAGCAGCACCCGATCGGGGCTGGGGGGCAGCTGCTCAAGGCCCTCCGGCGCGTCACCGGCGTGGATGTGCAGGTTGCTGATGCCGAACTGCAGGCGGTTGCGCTCCAGCAGCTCGATCGCCTCCGG
>JBEBCX010000162.1:0-4021 GCA_041157425.1 Cyanobacteriota bacterium
GTTCGTCGCCGGCCTGGAGGGGTTCATCCGCCGCTGCGAAGGCGTGGTTGATGGCGACGCGCACGGTCTGTAGGTCCCCGTCAAGTTGAAGTTGTTGCCAGACGGCTTCTGGGCTGCGGGCCAGATCGATGGGCCACTCCTGTTCGCTCCAACCCGCCGCGTCCCGCAGCCCGGCAAACAGCCGCACGCGGATGGTGGCGGAACCGAGCCCAGTCATGGCAGCAACGCTAACCAGCACCACGGCGGTCGCTTTGAGAGCATGCCTGAACGCCGTTGCCGTGGAGGCGCCCGCCTTGGCCCTCAGCATCGCCCTGCTCACCGTGTCTGACACCCGCACCCTGGCGGACGATCGCTCCGGGGATGCCCTCCAGCAGCGGCTGGAGGCAGCCGGGCACCGGTTGGCGGAGCGCGGCCTGGTTCCCGACAACCGGTATCGAATCCGGGCCGAGCTCAGCCGCTGGATCGCCGATCCAGATGTGCAGGTGGTGATCAGCAGCGGTGGCACCGGCCTAACGGGCCGGGATGGCACGCCGGAAGCGGTGGCACCCCTGCTGGATAAAACGATCGAAGGTTTCGGGGAGCTGTTCCGGGTGCTCTCCTTTGAAACAATCGGCACCAGCACCCTGCAGAGCCGCTGCCTGGCGGGGGTGGCCAATGGCACGGTGATCTTTGTGTTGCCGGGCTCCCTGGATGCGGTGGAGACCGCCTGGGACCGGCTGATTGCTGCCCAGCTGGATGGAAGCACGCGCCCGTGCAATTTGGTGCAGCTGCTGCCGCGGCTGACGGAGCCGGCGGAATGAGCCCCGTGCGGCGGCTGCATCTCATCGCTCGGCGTGAACGGCGCCGCGGCCGCCGCTATCAGCCGCGTTTTGCGCTGTCTCAGATTGCCGTAACCAGCATCGGGGCCTTGTGTGCCGTGGCGCTGTTGGCCCTGTTTAGCCTGTGGAGCCAGCACCCCTTGATCGTGGCCCCCTTGGGGGCCTCCTGCGTTTTGCTGTTTGGTTACCCCGGCAGCCCCCTGGCCCAACCCCGCAATCTGGTGCTGGGGAATGGCCTTGGCGCCTTGGTGGGGATGGCGCTGTTGGCCTGCATCGGCCAGGGTCCCGTCTCCCTGGCGCTGGCGGTGGCGATCACGATCCTGCTGGGCCAACAGCTGCGGTGTTTGCATCCGCCGGCTGGCGGGTTGGCGTTTTTGGTGGTGTACCTGGGGGTTCCCTGGGGGTTTTTGGTGTTTCCGGTGCTGAGCGGCTCGGTGCTGTTGGTGCTGTTGGCCTGGGGCTTCAGCCGTTGGGTGCCCGGTGCGGCCCTCTACCCACGCCATTGGTTGTGATGCTGCTCCTGCCCTGGCCCATGCCCCTCAGCCCCCCAGGTAGGCCATCTCCGCATGGGTGGAATGGTGGCGCTCCAGCTGGGTGGTGCTTCTCTCCTCGCTGTACCGGTCGCCTCGGTGCTTCCAGAGCGCGGCGATGCCCTCGGTTAGACGCGTCTGCCCGTCGTCTGCGGCCAGCCAGGGTTTGAGATCGACGCCGCTGCCTGGGTGGGCGAACAGGCAGGTGTAGGCGATGCCATCGGCGGTGACCCGCAACCGATTGCAATCCCCGCAGAACGGCTCGCTCACGGAGGCGACCAATGCCACCGCGCCGGCTCCATCGCCGTAGCGCCAGCGGCTGGCGGTGCCGCCCGCGTCACGGCCTAGGGGCTCCAGGGGCCAGTGGCTGCTGATGCGATGCACCATCTCCGCTGCCGGCACCACGGCGTCAGGCCGCCAGCCATTGCGGTTGCCCACATCCATGTATTCGATCAGCCGCAGTTCCAGACCCTGGTCCCGGGCCAGTCGGGCCAGTGGGAGGAGTTGCCCGTCGTTGATGCCCCGTTGGATCACGGCATTGAGCTTCACCTGCCCCGTGGCCGGCTCGAAGCCGGCGTTGCGGGCATGGTCGATGGCCGCGAGCACCGCGGCCAGGGCCCGCTCACCGGCGGCGGCATCGGGCAGTCCGGCCATGCGGGCCACGCTGGGGCCATCGGCGCCATCGAGGCTGAGGGTGATTCGATCGAGGCCGGCCTCGCGCAGGGCTTGGGCACGGGTCGCGGTGAGCAGGGTGCCGTTGCTGGTGAGCGCGATCTCGCGCAGGCCTTGCTGGCGCAGGGGTTGGGCCGCCTCCACCAGCGCTTCCAGCTCGGGGTGGAGCAATGGTTCGCCGCCCGTGAGCCGCAGGCTGCTGGCACCGAGCTCAACCGCCGCCGCCACCACCTGCAGCCGTTGGCTCAGGCTCAGCAGATCCGCAGGCTCCCGTCCATCCGGCAGGCAGTAGGGGCACGCCAGGTTGCAGCGGGCCGTCAGCGACAGACGCAGCACGCCGAGGGGTCGCTGAAGCTGGTCGCGGGGTTGGGCGACGGCCGGCGTGGCAGCAGCCCCCAGTCTGCTGATTCGCCCCCAGCGTGGGTTCAGAGCTCGTCGGGGCGGTTGAAGTTGCGCAGCAGATGCGCCTCCAACGGCACGTCGATGCAGGGCAGGCTCTCCAGCCAGGTTTGGAGGCGCCTCTCCCCCCGCTGGATGCTGCGGGCCAGGGAGGCGGCCAGTGCGGCATGGCTGGGGTACAGCCCCAGCAGCGGTTGGCGGCGCTGCCCGTCATGGGCCACATGCACCTGTTGCGGCTCCCCAGCGGCCGCGGCCACAAGCTGGTCGAGCCCGACCGACTGCAGCTGCGGCATGTCCACCGGACAGAGCAGCAGCCGTTGGTGGGGATGGCGCTCCATCAACCGATGCAGGGCCAGCAGCGGCCCCTCCCAGGGCGATGGTTCGGCCACCGTTTCCAGCTCCGGCAGGTGCATCGCCTTGGCCAGGGCCAGGTGTTCGGGCCAGCGGCTCAGCAGGGTGATCGGCCGCTGTTGCGTCGCCAGCAGCCGCAGGGTTCGCTCCAGCCAGGTGCCGCCCTCGGGGTGGTTCAGCAACGCCTTGTCGGATCCCATGCGGCGGCTGGCGCCCCCGCTGAGCAGGCAGCACCGCAGGGGGCCATGGGGCTGTTGTTCAGGCACCGGCTGTCGGTAGCAACGGATGCCCGTGGGGCCGCCCTGCATCCATAGGGTCCCGCCCACCTCGCCGCGCTGGTCGCTCGTTCATGACCCTCTCTCCCCTGGCATCCACTCTGCTGGCGGCCAAGCGCCGCGTGGGCCTCAGCTTTGCGGAGTTGGGGTCCCGCCTGGGGGTCGATGAGGTGTGGGTGGCCAGCCTGATCCATGGGCAGGCGACGGCCACCGCATCGGAGGCCTCCACGCTGTTGGAGGCGCTGGCCATCCCCGCGGACCAGCAGCCCGCCCTGCTGGATCAACTCAGCACCTATCCCATCAAAGGTGCCCTGGCTCCGGTGATTCCCACCGATCCCCTCCTCTACCGCTTCTTCGAGATCCTTCAGGTCTATGGCTTGCCGTTGAAGGATGTCATTCAGGAAAAGTTCGGCGACGGCATCATGTCGGCCATTGATTTCACCCTGCGTGTGGACCGCCAGGACGACCCCAAAGGTGAGCGGGTGGTGGTAACGATGAACGGCAAATTTTTGCCCTACCGCCGCTGGTGAGGGCGCCACAGGCACCCTCGCTACGGTGAACGTGGTTCATGCCTGAAGCTCCCCTGGCTGCAGCAGACATCGAGAGCGCCAAGGCCCAGTGCCCCTACTGCGGGGTGGGTTGTGGCCTGGAGCTGAAGCCACCGCCGGATCCCGCCGATCCCCAGTGGTCGGTGCGTGGGGATCGCGATCACCCCTCCTCCTTGGGACAGGTGTGCATCAAGGGGGCCACCGTTGGGGAAACCCTGCACCACAACCGGCTCACCACGCCGCTGTGGCGGCAGAGCCTGGATCAGGCCTTCGAGGCGATCAGCTGGGATCGGGCCTTCGACCTGTTGGTGGCTCAGATCCGCTCCACCCTGGAGCAGCGGGGGCCCAGCGGGTTGGCCATCTATGGGTCTGGTCAGTTCCTCAGTGAGGACTACTACGTGGCCAACAAGCTGCTGAAGGGGGCCCTC
>JBEBCX010000163.1:0-4010 GCA_041157425.1 Cyanobacteriota bacterium
CATCCGCATCAGCGGCCCCCCAGGGTTGCAGCAACGCCACCCTCAAGGGGGTGTACCTCTACAGCGAAAGCGGCGTGCTCAATGGCCGGTCCTACGCCGAGAGCGGCCGCGAGGTGTACGACGGCCAGGGCGGCCTGGTGCTCACCTACCGCGGCTCCGATGGCAGCGGCGGCAGTGAACGGGGCACCTACCGCGTGAGTGCCGATTGCATCGGCACCGCCACCTACCCCGACGGGCAGACCGCCACCAGCTTCATCAGCCCCGACGGCAGCCGCTTCACCTACACGATCACCGGCGCGCCGGGGCGGCGCCGCAATGCCCTCTCCGGCTGGGAGGTGCGGGTGGCGCCCTGATCGCTCAGGGGGTGCAGGGCCCGTTGGCGCTCACCACCACCTCATCCCCCAGCTGCACGGAGGCCAGCAGGGTGGTGAGCACCGGCTCCGCCACGTTCACGCAGCCGCCAGTGACCTTCTGGCCGATGCGCTTGTCGTTGTTGCTGCCGTGGATGGCGAAGCTGTACCAGCGGAATTTGCCGTTGTAGGTGTCGAAGCGGAACGGCTGTTTCACCCCACCCACAGGCGCCAGGCTGATGTAGCCCACGCCGTATTCGCCGATCTCGTGGTCGCCGTCGAAGTCGATGGCGTTCATGGTTTTGAACAGCGTGCGCTTGAGCTCCGCCTCCCCCTTGCCCGATTGCTTGATCAAGGCCGGATCCATGGCGAAACGGGTGGGGCTGAGGATCGCGTTCACCTTGAAGCGACCCAGGGGCGTGTAGCCCTCCTCAAAGCGGCTGCCGGCGCAGGTCACACCGTGGCGGCCATAGCCCACCTTGAACAGCTTGCGCTCCTCGCCGCGGGGCAGCACCCCGAAGCTGCTGGAGGGGTCCTTGAGGTCGAGGTTGATCCGGATCGGCCCGGTGATCGGCGGTGCCCCGGCCGTGCCGCCCTTGCCGCCACCGCAGCCCGCCAGCGCCAGGCACAACCCCACAACGGCAAGCGTGGGCAGTGGTCGCATGGGGGGCCAGACGTGCTGGGCCCATGTTGGCGACTTCTCGCCGATCGGCATGCCCCAGCGGCCGGAGGCAGGGGGATCCAGGCAGAGTGGGGGAAGCAGCCATCCGCCCAGCCCATGAAGGAAATCAGCCCGATGGAGCTGCTGCTGCGCCTCGCCGGCCGGGTGGCGGCGGTGAGTGGGGTGATCGCCCTGGTGGTGTGGGTCACCTGGGTGATGCTCGACGTGAAAAACCTCCAGAGCGGCTTCACCCTGCCCTGAGGGTCAGGAGGCCGGCAGGGGGTGACAGCGCCACCACGCCTGTGGCATGACCAAGGGGAACCTGCGGGCTGGCCATGGCCGACTTCCTGGTGCTGTTCTCCGACCCGGTGAGCGCCGGCTACCGCATGGTGCAGGCCCTCACGGCCCAGCACGCCGCCGATGTGATGAAGCTGATCAGCCCCGAGGCGCTGGTGTCGGTGGTGCCGGCGGAGCAGCTCAGCGTGATCGACCGGCACCAGCTCGTGGCCGACTGGATCCGCCTCACCCAGGGCTGATCCCCTGGCCTCAGGCTTGATCGCGCTGCCAGCGGCTGAGGGTGGCCGATGAGAAGCTGTGGCCGTGCTCGCGGGCCAGGGCCACCACGCAACTGTTGTCAGCCCCGCATTGATCGATCTGCTGCTGCAGCGACACGCTGGCAGCCGCTTTGTCCAGAAACTGCTCGAGCTGATGCTTGGACATGGCGGACTCCAGGGGGGTCAACTCAGCCCTAGCCACGGTGGGGAGCTGGGCCCTGGCCTTCACTGAATTCGTTCGCACTCGGCCTGGAGTTCCGTGAATCCGGGATCCAGCGCCAGGGCAGCGGCACCGGCATCGCTGCCGCCGGCAGACCGTGCCGCCAACACCTGGGCCTCGTAGCCCAGCAGGGCCGTGTAGCACCGCAATTGCTTGGCGGACTCCGCCTGGTTTTTGAGCCGGTGGCTGGTCTGCAGAAAAGCCTTGCAGCCGACGCCATCGGCGCTCTGCAGGCATCGCACGCCCTGGGCCCGCAAACCCGCCAGCTGCTGGGCCCGTGCCGGCAGGGAGAGGGCCAGCACCATGGCCACCAACGCAAGGCCCTTGGGGCTCATGCCACGAAGCGTTTGTAGAGCCAGCGCACAAAGCCCCCCAGCAGCGGCACCGGCCCAAAGGTGGGGCCCACGAAATCGAAGTAATCGCGGTGATCCACGATCAGGCCGGCGTCGTTGAGCACCAGGCGGGTGGCGCCGGGGTAGATGAACTCGATCCCCTTGATCTTGAGCCCCATCTCCCATTCCACGAAGGCGCAGCCCTGCGCAAGGGCGATGGCTCCGGGGGTGAGATAAACGTCGTCGCAGCGCTGAATCAGCCCCTCCTGGGCTTTCAGGTAAGCGGCGATGCCGTGCTGTTCCTGGGTGGGGTCCTGAAAGTGCACGTCATCGGCGTAGAGGGCACGCCATTGGGCTTCGCTGGGGGCTGGCGCGCCGTAGGGCTTGGTGAACAGGGCCCGGAGGCTGTCGGCATCCACGGGCAGTTTCGCCATAGGGCTTCCAAGCGTATGGGGATCGCGGGAGAATCGGCGGACCGTTGCTCCAAAGCCGATGCGCCGCGCCTGGTCTGCTGCCCTGCTGCTGGCCCTGCTCGCCCCCGCCGCCCAGGCGGCTCCATTCAGCTACGACCCGGTGTCGTTCGCGGGCTTCGCCAACGCCAGCTTCAAGCGCGACGGCAAGCGCCTGTTTGTGAAAAACCTCGGCACCTGCCTGCGGGAAGGCAAGGACAAAACCGGCTACCGCTGCCTCAGCGGTGAACTGCTGGAGGACCAGCCCGCCAAGCAGGGCCGCAACTTCTGCAAGCTCGATGCCATCTGGTACGTGCCCTTCAGCAAAACCGTGCAACTGCGGCCGGGCCCCTGCCAGTTCCGCAGCGACAAGCAGCGCCTGGTGAATGAAGGCCAGCAGCTGCTGCGCCAGGGCCTCGAGCAGCTGGAGAACTTCAAACGCTGAGGAGGGCAACCCTCCCCGAATGGGGGTAGTGGGGCGGCGCCTGGGCTCCCGAGGATGGCGTCAACAGCACCAGGGGGGCCCCATGCCCACCGCCATCTCCGGGTCCAAGACCCCCACCAGCCCGAGCAGCTGCCTGGGGTTCACCTGCCTCAAGTGGAGCGCCAGCGGCGAGCTCTCCGAGCAGGACCGCGCCCTGGTGCTGCAGCGCCTGTCCCAGGCCGATCCCCAACTGCAGGATGCGGCCACGGCAGGGGCCTGATCTACGGTGAATGGCTGTGCCGCAGCCGCCCATGGGCTCCTCCACCATCACCCACAACGGCGTGGAGTACCGGCTCACGCGCTTGCCATCGGCCCTGGAGGCCTCCCGCAATGGCGCCGCCAACCGCATTCGCCCCTGGCTGAGCCGCAGCGAACAGGAGGCGTTGCAGGCCCAACGGGTGGAGCGGGCCCGCCGCGACAACGGCATTCCCGCCCCGAATGAGTGGATGTGGTGAGCTGGCCAGCCGGCTGATTCAGCCGGTGCTGCTGCGCTGCTCCTGCTCGCGCCGGTGCTCCACCCAGGCGCGTTGCAGATCCATGCGCGTCACCCGATAACCCAGCCGCCGGGCCGCCAGGATCAGCTCCTTGCCGGAGCGGCAATGGCGCAACGAGCGGGCCAGGGCGCCGTCGGCCTCGGCGTCACACACCAGTCGCTCCAGCTCCGACCAGCTCATCGGCATCACCGCCTGGGTCTCTCACCATGCCGCGCGGACAGGGGGTTGGCCAGAGGCGCAAGCACCAATGCGCTGTGTCCCTCGAGACCCAAAAAACCACAAAAAAGCCCCTGCCGGAGCAGGGGCTTTTCGGGTCAACCGAGGTTGAACCCTGGTTGAGGATCAACCTCAGCCGATGGCGGGCGCGGTCAGAGCCACGGGGGTGGCTTCTGCAGCGGCCAGGTCCAGCGGGAAGTTGTGAGCGTTGCGCTCGTGCATCACTTCCATGCCGAGGCCAGCGCGGTTC
>JBEBCX010000164.1:0-3999 GCA_041157425.1 Cyanobacteriota bacterium
GCCACGGCCCCCACTCCGGCCCAAAGCTGTGCTCCCCGGGCGGAATCACCAGCACCTGCTGCTGGGCCGCCGCCTCGCTGAGCTGATGGCTGGCCCAATCCCGCAGCACCGTGCGGCTGGGGGTGCGCGGCGAAGGGCTGGCGGCCGCCACCGCGAACAACTCCTCCAGGTTGGGCTGGGCCAGGGTGCGCTGCAGCCCTTCATCGGCACTCAGCAGCTCCAGGAACGTGGCCTGGGGCATCAACCACAACTGGCTGGGCAGGGCCGCCGCCACCGCCTGCCCGGTAACGCCGCGCATCAGGCCAATGTGGCCCACCATCTCGCCGGCGCCGATGCGCTGCAGGGTGAACGGCTCATCCCGCTCATCCAGGCTGAGCAGCAGCAACGTGGATGGCTTTGTGCCCGGGGAGGAGCTGTTGGGCCCCCTGCGCCTGCGGGTGCGGGGCAAGTTGCCGGCGCGGTTGCTCTCCAAGGGGGCGGCCACGCCGCCCGCCCAAATGCCCGCGGCCCTGGTGGTGGCCGCCGATGCCGGTGCCCAGGATCCCCAGCCCACCGAAGCGGAGCTGCTGGAGCCCGATTGGCAGGAGAGCTCCACGGCGATCGTGGCGGTGGAGCAGCAACACCAGGCGCTGGAGGATTGGTATGGCCGCCTGGGGGACGACGGCAGCTTCCCCCACCTGAGCGGTGCCGGCCCCGTGGAAACGCCGATGGCCTGCCTGCGCATGCTGGCGCGGCAGTTTGATCTGCCGTTCCGCCGCGATGTGCTCAAGCGCATCCTCGAGGACCAATTGGCCCGGGATGCGGAGGGCAAGGGGATCGGCCTGTTGCAGCTGGCGGCCATCAGCGACCTGCTGGGGCTGCGGGCTTCACCGATGAGCGTGAACGAAGCCCAGATCGTGCGGCTGCCGATGCCGGCCCTGGCCCTTGGCCGCGATGGCCCCGTGGTGCTCTGGAGCGTGGATGCCAGCGGCCAGCTGCTGGTGGGCGACCCGGTGTCAGGCCAGGGGCTGATCCAACCGCGGGCCCTGCAGGGCTGGAGCGAGGAGGGGGAGCTGGAGGTGTTGTGTGTGGAGCGCAGTGCCCGCACCCCCAAGAAGCGCTTTGGCCTGGCCTGGTTTTTGCCGGCGTTGCAGCAGCACAAAACCGTGCTGGTGCAGGTGCTGGTGGCCAGCTTCTTTGTGCAGCTGTTTGGCCTGCTCAATCCGCTGCTGATTCAACAGATCATCGATGCGGTGATCAGCCAGGGCAATGTGAGCACCCTCAATGTGCTCGGCACGCTGCTGGTGGGCATGGGCCTGGCCCAGGCGGTGCTCTCCTCGCTGCGCACCTATCTGTTCTCCGACACCACCAACCGCATCGACATCGCCCTCGGGTCGACGATCATCGACCACCTGTTGCGCCTGCCCCTGGGCTACTTCGCCGATCGCCCGGTGGGGGAGGTGAGCAGCCGCATCAACGAGCTCGAGAAGATCCGCCGCTTCCTCACGGGCACCGCCCTCACGGTGATCCTCGATGCGGTGTTCGCGGTGATCTACATCGCCGTGATGCTGCTGTATTCGGTGCAGCTCACCTTCTGGTCGCTGGCGGTGGTGCCGCTGTTTGTGGGGATCACCTTTCTCTCGGCGCCGGTGATTCGCCGCCAGCTGCGGGAGCAGGCCGAGGCCAACGCCCGGGTGCAAAGCCACCTGGTGGAAACCCTCGGCGGCATGGAAACGGTGAAGGGCCAGAGCATGGAACTGCACAGCCGCTGGCGCTGGCAGCAGCTCTACGGCACCCAGATCCAATCCGGTTTCCGCAATGTGGTCACCAGCACGGCGGCCGGTTCCGCCAGCCAGTTTCTGGAGCAGCTTTCGGGCCTGTTGGTGCTGTGGGTGGGGGCCTCACTGGTGCTCAAGGGGGAGATGACCCTCGGCCAGCTGATCGCCTTCCGGATCCTGGCCAGCTACGTGACCAACCCGCTGCTGCGGCTGGCCAACCTCTGGCAAAACTTCCAGGAGACGGCCCTGTCGCTGGAGCGTTTGGCCGACATCGTCGACCACCCCGAGGAGCTGGAGATCATGGGCGAGCAGAGGCCGCCCATTCCGCCGATTGTGGGGGAGGTGGAGTACAGCGGGGTGAGTTTCCGCTTTGGCAGCCAGGGGGGCCTGCAGCTCAGCAACGTGAGCTTCTCGGTGCCCGCCGGCTCGTTTGTGGGGGTGGTGGGCAGCAGTGGTTCGGGCAAGAGCACCCTGCTGAAGATGATCACGCGCCTCTACGAGCCGTTGGAGGGGGTGATCCGCATCGATGGCAACGACATCAACAAGGTGGACCTCTACTCGCTGCGGGCCCAGATCGGTGTGGTGCCCCAGGACAGCCTGCTGTTCGACGGCACCGTGCTCTCCAACATCGCCCTGACCCGGCCCGACGCCGGCTTTGAGGAGGTGTGCCTGGCCTCCCAGATCGCCTGCGCCCACGATTTCATCCAGGCCATGCCGGGGGGCTACAGCAGCTCGGTGGGGGAACGGGGTGCGGGCCTCAGCGGCGGCCAGCGGCAGCGCCTGGCCATTGCCCGCATGATCCTGCGCAAGCCGCGGCTGCTGGTGCTGGATGAGGCCACCAGCGCCCTGGATGTGGACACGGAACGGCGCCTCACCGCCAATCTGATGGAGGCCTACCGCGGCCAGACCGTGTTTTTCATCACCCATCGCTTGGCGTCGCTGCGCCATGCCGATGTGATCCTGGTGATGGACCAGGGGGTGTTGGTGGAGCAGGGCACCCACCAGGAGCTGATGGACCTCGATGGCCGCTATGCCACCCTCTACCACCAGCAGGAGGTGGGCTGAACGATGACGGCCATGCCCCCGCCACCCCCCAAGAAACCCAACAGCTCGGCCCTCACCCTGCGGCCGGTGAGCCCCCAGGAGGTGCGCCTCAAGCCGGCGCCGATCTGGAGCCAGGCCCTGATCTGGACGATCATCGGCACGGCATCGTTGGCGTTTGTGTACGCGATCTTCGCCAAGATCGATGAGGTGATCCTGGCCCCCGGGGAACTGCAACCCCTCGGCGCCGATCGGCCGATCAAGGCTCCCTTCGCCGGGGTGGTGAAGGAGATCCTGGTGAAGGAGGGCCAGCAGGTGTGGATGGGCCAGGCGTTGATTCGCCTGGATCCGGATGTGTCGGGCAAGCGGGCCCAAACGCTCAAGGAGCAGCTGCGGCTGGAGCGCACCCGCTTCAACGAAGAGAGCCGCTCGATTGAGGCCCGTGAGCAGAGCCTGCGGGAGCGCATGGATGGCCTGAAGCGATCGCTGCGCACTGAAAAACAGATCTACCAGCAGATTCGCCCCCTGGCCGAGCAGGGCGGCATTCAGATGATGCAGGTGCTGCAGCAGCGCAACCGCGTGGAGCAGTTGCAGTCGGAGATTGCCCAGGCCCGCGCCAACCTGCAGGAGGTGCAGGCCCAGCTGCTGAAGATGAAGCAGGAATCGCTGCGGGAGCTGGCGGATCTCGACCGCCAGCTCACCGAGGTGGAGGACACCCAGGACAAGGAGGTGCTGCGGGCGCCGCTGTCGGGGGTGGTGTTTGGCTTGGTGCCCTCCAGCCCGGGCTATGCGGCCTCCGCCGGCGAAACCCTGGTGAAGGTGGTGCCCGGCGGCATCCTCGAGGCCAAGGTGTACCTCACCAACCGCGATGTGGGCTTCGTGAAGCGGGGCATGCCCGCCCAGATCCGGGTGGACACCTTCCCGTACACCCAGTTCGGCTCGATCACCGGCCGCCTGAAATCGGTGGGCACGCTGCCGGTGCCCCCCGATGAGCAGAATCCTGAGCCGCGTTTCCCGGCCTATGTGCGGATGGACCGCGACTATCTGCAGAAGGGCGACAACCGCTTCCCGGTGAGTGCCGGCCAGAGCGTGCAAGTGAACCTGGTGCTGCGGGAAAAGCGGGTGATTTCACTGCTCACCGATGCGGCCGACAAGATGTTTGATTCGCTGCGGCGGATTCGATCCAGCTCCGAATAACGGA
>JBEBCX010000165.1:0-3961 GCA_041157425.1 Cyanobacteriota bacterium
GCCGGTGTACCACGCGCTCAAGGCGCTCACGGAGTGTCCTGAATCAGCAGGGCCGAGCGCTGACGGCCCACGATCATCCACAGCCATTTGATCAGCAGCGTGACCCGGTTTTCGGGGTCGGGCATGAACGCCAGATGGGCCAGGCTCCACAGCAGCCAGCCCAGGGCGCCGCTCACCTTCAGCCCCCGCAGGTTGGCCACGGCGAACAGCGGTCCCACCACCGCCATGCTGCCGAGATCGACGAAGGTGAAGGAGCCATGGGGCTGGTTCTGCAGCCGCGCCAGGATGTCGTGGGCCACCCATCCACCCATCTGCACGGCCGGTCCGGCCATGCCGGGCAGGGGTGTGCCATTGGCGGTGTGGCCGTAGCTGCACAGGTCGCCCACCACGCGAATCTCCGGCTGGCCTGGGATCGAGAAGTCCGGCTCCACCACCACCCGTCCGCCCCGGTCGAGGCTGCATCCGGTGCGCTCCGCCAGCAGCTTGCCCAGGGGTGAGGCGGCGACACCGGCGGTCCAGCAGATGGTGCCGGCCTCCAGGGTCACCTCGCCGCCGGCGGTGCTCACCACCAGCCGGCCCGCCTCCACGCTCTGCACCCGGCCCCCCAGCAACAGCTCCACGCCACAGCGCTGCAGGTGATCCCCCGCCGCTTTGGAGAGCTGCGGATCCATGGCCCGCAGCACCCGATCGCCCGGGTCCACCAGGGTGACGCGGCTTTGGTGGGGGTCGATCTGTTTGAAGTCGCGCTCGAGGGTGTGGCGCAGCAGATCGTTGAGCGAGGCCGCCAGCTCACAGCCCGTCGGGCCGCCCCCCACCACCACCACCGACTGCAACAGCCGGCGCCGCTCGGGGTCGGTGGTGTGCTCCGCTTCCTCCAGGGCGCTGAGCACCCGCTGCCGGATGGCCGTGGCATCGCTGAGCGATTTCATCGGCGTGGCGTGGGCCTGCCACGCGTCGTGGCCGAAGAAACTGCTGGTGGCGCCGGCCGCCACGATCAGATGGTCGTAGCGGAGCTGATGGTTGTCGAAGGTCACCGCCCGGGCGGTGGGGTCGATGTCCGTCACCTCCCCCATCAGGATTTGGATGTTGGTGGCGGCGCCGAGCATCACCCGCAGGGGGGAGGCCACGTCGGTGGCCGACACCAGGCCGGTGGCCACCTGGTAGAGCAGCGGCTGAAACAGGTTGAAGTTGCGCCGGTCGATCAGGGTGACGCGCACCGCCTTGCCGGCCAGGGCATGGGCCGCCTTCAGCCCGGCAAACCCGCCGCCGATGATCACCACATGGGGGGCTTCGCGCAGCAGCTCAGACGGGGGCGTGAGCTCCAGGAAGAAGCGCTCCTTGGCCATGGCCGAGCCGCTCCGTTAGCGGCGGCCGAGCAGGTCTTCCCAGCTGGGGGGCGGCGTGCCGGCGGGTTGGCCTTGGGGTTTGTTGAGGGGACGATGGGCGTTGGGCCGGCCCCCGGCGTGCGGCGGGCGCGGTTGTTTCGGTGTGGATGGGATGCGTGTTGTTGTCATGGTGTCCAATTGAATTTGGATATCGCTCACGGATCAGAGATGCGGATCTGGCGGTCGCTTGGGGCCGGCGGATCTGGCGGGTTGGCACCGCCCTGCGCAGGTTGGTCGTGGGGATGAAGGCAATGGGGCGAACTTGGGTCTCGCGCCAATCACTTCGAGAAACACCATAGCCCCAGTGGCCAGATGCGCCAACCTGGTGCCGTTCTGAGGCCTGGAACCCCATGCGCCGCCGCCAGCTGCTGCAGCTGTTGCCCGCCAGTGCCATGGCCGCGGCCCTGGCGATTGCGGGTTCCAACGCACTGGCGGGCCCGGGCCGGGTGCGCTTCCTGGCGGTGGCTGACACCGGCAGCGGCAACAGCCATCAGCGGGCGGTGGGGGCCCAGATGGCGGCGGTGCACCGGCAGCGCCCCGTTGATCTGGTGGTGCTCGGGGGCGACAACATCTACCCCTCGGGAGACATGGCGTTGATCAACGCCACCTTCCTGCGGCCCTATGCCGAGCTGCTGGCGGCGGGGGTGCCGTTCCACGCCGTGTTGGGCAACCACGACATCCGCACCGCCAACGGCGATCCGCAGGTGGCCTACCGGCCCTTTGGGATGAGGGGCCGCTACTACAACCTCCGCCGCGGTGATCTGGAGCTGTTCATGCTCGACACCAACGGCAACGCCGACTGGGCCGGCCAGCTGCGCTGGTTGCGTTCGGTGCTCGGCAGCAGCACCGCGCCGTGGAAGGTGGTGGTGGGCCACCACCCGATCTACTCCTCGGGCTATTACGGCAACGACACCAACCTGCGGGGCAAGATCGGCTCGCTGATGCAGCGCCATGGCGTGCAGCTCTACATCAACGGCCACGAGCACAACTACGAGCGCAGCCGCCCCATCGATGGCATCACCTATCTGGTGGTGGGCGGTGGCGGTGCTTCGCTGCGCCCCATCCTCCCCACCGACCAGAGCGCCCGCGCCATCAGCACCTACAGCTTCGCGGAGATTGAGGCCGGACCGAAGGAGCTCACGGTGGCCGCCTGGGACAGCAAGGGCCAGCTGATCGACAGGGCCGTGATCGCCCGCCGTTAGCGCCGCTCCAGCCGCTCCAGGTTGGGCACCAGGGCCATGGCGGCGATCAGCCCCAGCCCCAGGATCAGCAGGGCCGGCAGCAGGGCGGCCCCCAGGCGCTCATCGCTGGCGTACTGGTAGACGCGCACCGCCAGGGTGTCGAAATCGAACGGCCGCAGCGCAAAGGTGAGCGGCAGTTCCTTCACCGTGTCCACAAACACCAGCAGGCCCCCCACCAGCAGCGGCCCCCGCAACAGCGGCAGGTGCACCCGCTGCAGCACCCCGATCCAGCTCTGCCCCAGGGAGGTGGCGGCCTCATCCACGCTGGGGGGGATGCGCTCGAGGGCGGCATCGAGGCCGCCCTTGGCCACCGCCAGAAAACGGTCGCCGTAGCCCCACACCAACAGCAGCAGCGGCGCCAGGGCCAGCGGGCCGCCGATCAACATCAACGCCAGGGCCAGCACCGTGCCGGGCACGGCGTAGCCAAGGCCTGCCACAAAGCTGAGCCGTTGCAGCAGCAGGTTGGGCAGCCAGCGCTTGGCGATCGCCAGCACCAGCCCCGTCGCCACCGTGATCCCCGCCGCCAGCAGCGCCAGCCCGAAGCTGCGGCCGCTGAGGCTGAGCAGGTCGAGGGGGTTTTCCGCTTGCAGCTGATCCCAGCTGAGGGCGCTCCACAGCAGCGGCAGGCCCAGGCTGAGCAGCGGCGGCAGCAGGCAGAGCAGCTGGCTGAGCCAACGGCGCGGACCCCGCAGAGGCCAGGCCTGATCGGCCTGGCCGTCGTTGCCCAGGTTCCAGCAGCGGCTGCGGCGCCGCAGGCTGCGCTCCGCGCCCACCAGCAGCGCCACGATCAGCAGGGCCACCAGGGCCAGGGCCACGGCGGCCTGCGGGTCGCCCTCCTGCTGCCAGCGCATGAGGATGCCGCCCGAGAGGGTGGGCACCCCCAGCAGCTCCACGGCGCCCAGTTCGTTCACCACCTCCATGCCCCCCAGGGCCATGCCGGCGCCGATGGCGGGCAGGGCCATGGGCAGCGCCACCCGCCGAAAGCTGCCCCAGGGGCCCACCCCCAGGCTGCGGCAGGCCTCCATCTGGCGTTGGCCGCTCACCGAAAAGCTCTCGGTGGACAGCAGAAACACATAGCTGTAGGTGCTCAGCACCAGCACCACGGTGGTGGGCAGAAAGCCGTGCACCCGCCAACCCAGGCGGCTGCCCAGGTCGATCAGGGTGGCGGCGAGCAAATAGCTGGGGGTGGCCAGGGGCAGCAGTTGGGCGATGCGCAGCCAGCGCCGTCCGGGGAAATGGCAGCGGGCCGTGAGCCAGCCCGTGCCGGTGCCCAGCAGCGCCGCCAGCAGCCCCACCACCGCCAGCAGCGCCAGGGTGTTGCCCACCTGCAGCGGC
>JBEBCX010000166.1:0-3932 GCA_041157425.1 Cyanobacteriota bacterium
AGCCACTGGTGCTTCCGCTGGACGCTGTTGATTTGGAGGCGATCCCGCTGGTGGGAGGCAAGAACGCCTCCCTGGGGGAAATGATCCGCGCCCTCAGCGACGAAGGCGTGCGCGTGCCCGGTGGATTTGCGATCACCGCCGCGGCCTACCGGCATCTGTTGGCCCACTCGGGCCTGCACAGGCAGCTGCGCGACCTGCTGGCCGGCCTGGATGCCGACAACCTTGCCCAGCTCCAGGCAGCGGGGGCCGCAGCACGGGCTCTTGTGCTCGGGGCGCCCCTGCCGATGGATCTGGAGCAGGCGGTTCTGGCCGCCTATCGGAATCTCGGCTCGCCGCCGGTGGCCGTGCGCTCCAGTGCCACGGCGGAGGACCTCCCCGATGCCTCCTTCGCGGGGCAACAGGAGACCTACCTCAACGTGCAGGGGGAGGAGGCCTTGCTGGCGGCCTGCCACCGCTGCTTTGCCTCCCTGTTCACCGACAGGGCCATCTCCTACCGCCAGATCAACGGGTTTGACCACCTCGAGGTGGCCCTCTCGATCGGCGTGCAGCGGATGGTGCGCGCCGACCTGGCCTGCTCCGGGGTGATGTTCAGCATCGACACCGAAACCGGCTTCCGCGATGCGGTGCTGCTCACCGCCGCCTATGGCCTGGGCGAAAACGTGGTGCAGGGGGCGGTCAACCCCGATGAATACCTGGTGTTCAAGCCCACCCTGCTGCAGGGATTTGCGCCGATCGTGAGCCAACGGCTCGGCAGCAAAGCCATCCGGATGGTGTACGGCGAGCACGGTTCCACCCGCAACCTGGAGGTGCCGGAGGCGGAACAACGCCGCTTCGCCCTCTCCCAGGAGGAGGTGTTGCAACTGGCGCGCTGGGCCTGCCGCATCGAAGCGCACTACAGCCAACGCCGCGGCCAACCCACCCCGATGGACATCGAATGGGCCAAGGACGGCGACAGCGGTGAGCTGTTCATCCTGCAGGCGCGACCGGAAACCGTTCAATCACGCCGCAGCTCCACGGTGCTGCGCAGCTGGCATCTGCACGCACACCAGGCAGAGCGGCTCTGCAGCGGGCGGGCCATCGGCGCCTCCGTGAGCAGTGGTGTGGCGCGCCTTCTGCGGCACCCCAGTGAGATCCAGCGGTTTGAGAACGGCGATCTGCTGGTCACCGAACGCACCGACCCCGATTGGGAACCGATCCTCAAAAAGGCCAGCGGAGTGATCACCAACCAGGGTGGCCGCACTTGCCACGCCGCGATCATCGCCCGTGAAATGGGCATCACCGCCATCGTTGGGGCCGGTGATGCCACGGAGCGCATCAGCGACGGCACCCTGATCACCGCCAGCTGCTGTGAAGGCGATGAAGGGCACGTCTACCGCGGTGCCATCCCCTTCTCCATGGAGGAGTGCGAGCTCGGGGACCTGCCCCCCACCCGCACCCAGATCCTGATCAACGTTGGCAATCCAGATGAGGCCTTCAACTTGGCGGCGATCCCCTGCGATGGGGTGGGCCTGGCACGCCTGGAATTCATCATCGCCAACCACATCCGTGTGCATCCGATGGCCCTGCTGCGGCCGGAGCAGCTCACGGACCCGGCCGAGCGCCAAGCCATCGCCCAACTCACCGAGGGCTATGCCCATCCCGGTGACTATTACGTCGACCATCTCGCCCAGGGCATGGGGCGCATCGCAGCCGCCTTCTTCCCCAAACCGGTGATCCTGCGCTTCTCGGATTTCAAGAGCAATGAATACGCCAAGTTGCTCGGCGGCCACTGCTTTGAACCCAAGGAAGACAACCCGATGCTGGGTTGGCGGGGGGCATCGCGCTACACCGCCCCCGGCTTCCGTGAGGCCTTTGCACTGGAGTGCCAGGCGGTGCGGCGTGTGCGGGAGCAGATGGGGCTCACCAATGTGATCCCGATGGTGCCCTTTTGCCGCACGCCGGAGGAGGGGGATCGGGTGTTGGCCGAGATGGCCCAGCAGGGCCTGGTGCGCGGCGAACAGGGCCTGGAGGTGTACGTGATGTGCGAACTGCCCAGCAATGTGATCGCCGCCGAAGCGTTTGCCCAGCGCTTCGACGGCTTCTCGATCGGCTCCAACGACCTCACCCAGCTCACCCTGGGGCTGGATCGCGATTCAGCCCTGGTGGCCGAGCTCTTCGATGAACGGCAGGACGCCGTGGTGAGCCTGATTCAGATGGCCATCCGCACGGCCAAGCGCTGCGGCCGCAAGGTCGGCATCTGCGGCCAGGCCCCGAGCGATCACCCCGAATTCGCCGCCCTGCTGGTGCGGGAGGGCATCGATTCGATCAGCCTCAACCCCGATGCGGTGCTCACCACCCGCTTGGCCGTGGCCGCCATCGAAGCCGAGCTGGCTCAGGCGGAAACCCAGCGCACGGTGGCGCCATAGCGCTGCAGGCACTGATCCGCGGTGAGCAGCAGCATCGGCTCCACGCGGCTCTGGCAGACCAACAACCGATCAAACGGATCGCGGTGGTGCGGATCGCATTCAAGCTGCGCCACCGCCAGCAGATGGGCGTTCTGGATCGCCAACCACTGGAACCCCAGCTGAGGCAGCTGCCACTCCAGGTTGGGCAGGTCCACCTGCACCTTGCCCAAGGAGTGTTTGATCGCCAGCTCCCAGAGCGAAGCCTGGCTCACGAACACCTCCGCTCCCGGCGTCTGCACCAGGTCCACCACCACCGCCGGCAACCGCGGATCAGCGGCCAGCCACCACAACAGCAGGTGGGTGTCCATCAGCAGCCGCATCAGCGCAGCACCTCAAACAGCTCATCGAGCGGGGCATCGAAATCGTCGGCGATCTGAATCAGGCCGCGCAACGCGCCCGGGGCAGCCACCCGAGGGGGGCCCGCCTGCCATGGCACCAGGCGAGCGATCGGCACACCGGAGCGGGCGATCACCACCTCCTGGCCCTGCTCCACCTGCTGCAACAGCTGCGAGAGGTGGGTTTTGGCCTGATGCACATTCACCTGGTGGATCGCCGGAGGGCCTGCAGAAGCCCCCTTCCCCCCCGAAGCATTCCCCGCCACCGGGGCACCGTTGCCGAGCGAAGGGCCCAAAGCCTGTGCATTGACTAAGTCAAGACTAAGTCAATGCAACGGCGCCAGGTGGCCGCCATCGAAGCCGAGCTGATCAGCGGCAGCCCTGCTGCAACAACCAGCGTCTCCGGAAACGCTCCATAGGGTTCCGGTAGCAGCCCCTGGGCCATGGCGGATCGCGATGGGATCGCTGATGGCGAAGCGCCCGATGCCATCGAGCAGGCGCTGCAGCGCCATGGCCTGCGGCGCGATGGACTGATCGAAGTGCTCACCGCCGCCCAACGCCAGGACGGTTGGCTCAAGCCCACCGTGCTGTCCGCCATCGCCACAAGGCTGGAGCTGCCGTTGAGCCAGGTGCTGGGCACCGCCAGCTTCTATCACCTGTTTCGCTTCCAGCCGCCCCTCCCCCACCGCTGCCTGGTGTGCACCGGCACCGCATGCCATGTGCTCGGAGCTCCCCAGCTGATGGCCACCCTGCAACACCAGCCGCTGGAGCAATCGGGCGTGGAGCTGGGGGTGGTGCGCTGCATCGGCAGCTGCAGTGGTGCGCCGTTGGTGGTGATCGACGGGCAGGTGCTGAATCACCAAAGCCCCGCCAGTGCGCTGCAGGCCGTGCAGGCCCTGATCGGCGCCCAGCCGTGACCACCACTGCCTTGCGCCTCTGCACGGCCTCGAGCTGCCGCAGCCGCGGCAGCGAAGCCATCCGTGCCCGCCTGGAGCAGGTGGCCGCCGCCAGTGGGGGCCAGGTGCGGGTCACGGGGGTGGGCTGTCTGGGCCCCTGCAGCGATGGCCCCTTGCTGGCCATGGGCCAACGGCTGTTCAGCCTCGAAGCCCCACACCCCGAGCCCCTGGCCCGCAGCCTTCAGCAGGCCGTGGAG
>JBEBCX010000167.1:0-3921 GCA_041157425.1 Cyanobacteriota bacterium
CGGAGCTGCGCCAAGCCTTCACGGCAGTGGGCCGCAAACGCCTGTTCAACACCAGCGGCCAGAGCTACCGCGCCCTGGGCAGTGCCGCGGTGGCCGCCATGGACGATGGGCAGGCCCTGGCTGCCCTGGCGGCGGACGGCAAATTGATCAAACGGCCCTTCGCGATCACCGCCGGCGGCGCCGTGCTGGTGGGCTTCAAACCGGAGGAGTGGCAGGCGGCGCTGGCGGGCTAGCCATCTCGCCACCGGCACCGTTCTCGGTCGGCGCGGTGAGCTCATCGAGCTCCTCCATCAGGGCATCAATGCCGGCGCGGTTCATCTGGGCCAGGTAGTTGAGCTTGAGCTGCTGCAGCAGCGTCACCAGCAGCTGCTGGCTGCGCTGCAGCGTGCCCCCCTGCTCGAGGCCCGCCGCCAGCTCCTCCCAGAAGCGATCGCCGAAGCGCTGCAGCAATTCCACCTGGCGTTCGTCGCTTTGGGCGAGCCGCTGGGCGGTGCCGCGGGCCAGGTCCACCAGGCTGTCCACCATGCCGCCGGCCACCTGCCGGCTCAACAGTGCCGGCACGGCCACCCCGCCGGGCACCTCCCGCAGGCTCTGCTGCAGGGCGTGGCCCAACAGCGACTGCAGCTCCGGCGCCAGCCGCGGGGTCACCTCCCCCAGCAGCAGCGGCCCCCACAGCTTCACCAGCTCCAGCAGCTGCTGGTCGTCGCTGGTGCTCACGCTCTGGTGGCTGCGCAGGCTGCGGATCCAACGGGGCCACTGGGGCGAGCGGATCAACGACTGGGTGCCATCCACCAGCTGCAGCGCCAGCACCTCGAACAGCTCCAGGGCCAGCAGCGACACCACGGCACGGCTCACCGCCGCCCGCAGCGGCTCGATGTTGATCAGCCGCGCCTGGCTGAGCCGCTCCACCACCGGCACCACCCGCAGCCAGCACCAGAAGGGCAGCAGCAGCGGCAGGTCGATCCAGCGGCGCAGCAGCGCATCCCGCCAGCTCAGCCCCGGGAAACGGCGCCGCAGCCGCACCATCCTCAGCAGGATGTCGAGGGCGAAGACGCTCTGGAACAGCAGCAGGTCGGTGCGCCAGAAGTGATCGGTGGGCCGGCCGTTCTCATCGATGGAGCGCCAGTAGCTGGTGGACACCAGCGGCAGCACCTGCTGGCGCCAGAAACGCCGCTCCTCCCGCCAGCTGTGGCGGCCGAGCCAGGCGTCGCTGAGCAGGCGATCGGCGGAGGCCTTGGCGGAATCGAGACCGGCCTGCTGACGCAGGCGATTTTTGATCTTCTCGAGGGTGCCGCTGTTGCCGGAGGCGGCGAAGGGGTTTTCGTTGAGCATCTCCACCGTCAGCTCCACCTGGCGGCGGCGCAGCGGAGCGGTGCTGGCGGCGGACTCGCCCGCCAGCAGGGCGGCGTCGAGCTGCTGGAAGGCCGCCAGGTACTGCTGGGTTTCGCGGTGGGGCTCGATGCCCTTCACCGGGTCGTAGAGGGGGGTGATGTCCGGCAGCAGCGGCAGCGGCACCACCAGCGGCATCTGGGGCAGCGGCGTGAGGTTGCGCTGCAACCAAAAGGTGCGCAGCGGCACGTAGCTGATGTCGAACAGCACCCACACGAGGTTGAGCGAAGCCCACAGGGCCACGGCCCGATCCCAGTGCAGCCAAAGCCGCGAGGCCGTGACCCTCTGGGCCGACAACCAACGCGGGCGCACCATCGGATCACGCAGGCAACGGCCCTAATCTGCCTGAGCTCCAAGCGCTGGCCAGGTCTCCGTTGTCCCCCGAAGAAACCCCCGCCGCCGGCGAGCGCGAGAGTCCATGGGTGTTCTGGCGCGGGGTGCTGATCACCCTCGGGGTGGCCCTGGGGGTGCGCCAGGTGCTGCTGGAGGCGCGTTACATCCCCTCGGGCTCGATGCTGCCCGGCCTGCAGATTCAGGACCGCCTGCTGGTGGAGAAGCTCACCTACCGCAGCCGGCCGCCCCAGCGGGGCGAAATCGTGGTGTTCCACGCCCCGCACCACTTCGATCCGGTGCTGCGGGCCGGCCGCGAGGTGGGTCCCCTGCGCTGCCTGGTGGTGAACCTGCCGCTGATCAACGGCATCCCCGGCCTGCAGGAGCCCGCCTGCGACGCCTACATCAAACGGGTGGTGGCGATCCCCGGCGACCGCGTGGTGATCAACCCCCGCGGCCAGGTGCAGGTGAACGGCCAGTGGCTGAAGGAGCCCTACGTCACCAACTACTGCCCGGTGGACCCGCTGGGCATGGGCCCCTGCCGCACCCTCAATGCGGTGGTGCCCCCCGGCCATGTGCTGACCCTGGGGGACAACCGCGGCAACAGCTGGGATGGCCGCTTCTGGCCCGGCGGCCCCTTCCTGCCCCAGAGCGAGATCATCGGCCGGGCCTTCTGGCGCTTCTGGCCCCTGGGCACCGCCGGCGCCCTCCGGAGTGCCGACCCCCTCAGCCCAGCGGCGGCCCCTGCCAAAGCTGGGGGTTGAGCCCGCAGGCCAGCACCCGGCCGCGCAGCTCCCCATGGGCCAGCGGTTGGTTGGCCGCCAGCGGTGCCCAGGGGTCGTTGGCGGGATGCCAGCGCTGGGCCGGATCAAACAACAGCCAACGGCGGCTGCCGGGCTGCAGCCGCGGCGGATCCAGCCCCAGCAGGGCCGCCGGGCCGAAACAGAGGGCACGCCAGAGCTGCTGCGGGCTCCAGCCGGCCCCCTCCACCAGCTCCTGCCAGAGGCAGGGCAGCACAAAGCGGTGGCCCGCCACCCCGGGCTTGCGCTGATCCAGCGGCAGCAGCTGCTCCTCCGGATCCAGGGCCTGATGGTGCACGGCCACGGCGGTGATCAACCCCTCCGCCAGGGCCCGCTGCAGGGCCCGCCGGTCGGCTGGATTGCCCAGGGGGGGCTCCACCCGCCAGCCCTCCGCCAGGGGATCGAGGCCGGCGCTATCCGCCAGGAGATGCCACCAGCAGACGCTCGCCCCGGGGCGCCCCTCGGGCGGCAGCGCCGCCAACAGCTCCACCGCCGCCGCCGTGGACAGGTTCATCAGCTGCAGCCGCACACCGCCGTGCTGGCGGGCTAGGGCCAGCAGGCTTTGCAACGGCAGCGTTTCGCTCACCACCGGATCCGGTGGCCAGCCGGCCCGCAGCGCCTCCACCCCTTCGCGCACGAAGCCGTTGTGGCTGAGGGCGGCATCGCGCGGGGCCAGCAGCAGCGGCGCCCGGCCGAACTCCCCCAGGCTCAGGCCCCGCTCCAGCAGCGCCAGGGGCGGGCAGTGCTCCCCCTCCGCCAGGCCGATGGCGCCGGCCGCCAGCTGGTCGCCGTGGCCCGCCAGCTCCTGGCCCTCACCGCCGCGGCTGAAGCTGCCCCACAGCAGCCACTGCAGTGCCGCCGTGGGGGCGAGGGGCTGGAGCCGATCGGGACGGTCGCGCCAGCTGCGGGCGCGGGGCAGCAGCGCCACGGTGCCGTAGCCGGCGGCGATGGCGGAGCGCTCCAGACTCTCCAGGGTTTCGGCGGTCCCCAGCCAGGGGTCCTCCAGCTGGGAATGGGGGTCCACCAGGCAGGGGGCCAGCAGCCAGCCCTCCGCCGCCACGGGGGTCAGCCCCAGGGCAGCGCCCCGCTGCCGGGCGGCCTCCCCCTGGGCGCTGAAGGCCCCCGCCTCCAGCAGCACCGTGGTGCGCAGCGGCGGCTGATCTGGCCCCTCCAGCAGTTGAACCTGCTCCAGCAGCAGGGTGGGTGGGGCTGCGGAACTCACAGGGCGCCGGCGGCGGTGCGGTCGAGAACACCCCCAAGATGGGTCGTCTGGTTCAGACAGACCACCACCGGCGGTTGATCCGCCCCATCGGGGTAATCGATCACGGTGACGCCACCGTTGCCCTGCTTCACCGCCCAGATGTCGGCGGGGCTGAGCCCCAGCAGGGCGCAGAGGATGGTT
>JBEBCX010000168.1:0-3909 GCA_041157425.1 Cyanobacteriota bacterium
CTGTTGGCGGATCGCTTCCTGCCGGATCGCGGCCGCGACGACGACGATCTGCTCGCCGATCTGGCCAGCAGCGGCTACCTCACCGAGGTGAAGATCCCCCAGGGCTCTGAGCTGATCGGTCAGTCGTTGCATGGCAGCCGCCTGCAACGGCGCTTCGACCTCGACGTGCTCGAGCTGCACCGCGGCAGCGAGCGCTTCCTGCCGCCCCTGGCGGACCGCACCTTGATGCTGGGCGACCGCCTGCTGCTGCGCTGCAGCCGCGAGGACCTGCTGCGCCTGCAGCAGGACCACACCGTGGTGTTGGCCCCCACCCCCGAATCCGACGGCCCCGCCGACCTGCAGAACAACCAGCGCATGGTGGAGGTGCTGCTGCCCTCCGGCTCCACCCTCGCCGGCGATTGCCTGCGCGACCTGCGCTTCCGCCAGCGCTACAACGTCACGGTGCTGGCCCTGCGCCGGGGCAATGCGGTGCTGCGGGAGCGGCTGGGCCGGGTGCAACTGCGCGATGGCGATGTGTTGTTGCTTCAGGGCCCCAAGGACGCCATCCGCGGCCTGCAGGCCAGCAACGACCTGGTGGTGCTGGAGCAGCTGGAGAAGGATCTGCCCACGGTGAGCCGCAAATGGCTGGCCCTGCTGATCGCCGCCCTGGTGATCCTGCTGCCCAGTTTTGAGCTCATCCCCCTGGTGGCCTCCGTGTTGCTGGGCACGGTGGCGATGGTGGCCAGCGGCTGCCTGCGGGCCGGTGAGCTGCAGCGGGCCATCCGCCTCGACGTGATTCTCCTGCTGGGCTCCCTCTCCAGCTTCAGCGTGGCGCTGCAGAAAACCGGCCTGGCGGCGGCCTTCGCCAAGGGGTTGTTGGTGGGTCTGCACAGCTGGCCGGTGTATGCCGCCCTGCTGGTGGTGTTCCTGTTCACCACCCTGCTCACGGAGGTGATGAGCAACGCCGCCACCGTGGCCATGCTGATTCCCATCGCCGGGCAGCTGGCCCAGGGGCTCGATCAGCCGCCGATGGCGTTCATTTATGCGGTGCTGTTCGGCGCCAGCCAGAGCTTCCTCAGCCCCGTGGGCTACCAGACCAACCTGATGGTGTTCGGTCCAGGCCGCTACCGCTTCCTCGACATCGCCCGCTATGGCCTGCCGCTCACCGTCGCCATGACCATCACGGTGCCGTTCCTAATCTGCCGCTACTTCGGCCTCTGAGTTCGCCATGGGGCGTCGACCCCGCCGCACCCAAACCTGGTGGCGCTTCCTGCGCCAGCGGCTGCTGTGGCTGTGGCACCACGAGGGCAGCCATGGCCAGCGGGCCCGCGGCCTGGCGGCGGGGGTGTTCACCGGTTGCTACCCCTTCTTCGGCCTGCAGATCGTGCTGGGGGTGGGGCTGGCCAGCCTGGTGCGCGGCAACCACCTGCTGGCGGCCGCCGGCACCTGGATCAGCAATCCGCTCACCTCGCTGCCCCTCTACTGGTTCAACTACCAGGTGGGCAGTTGGTTGATGGGCCCAGGCCCCGGCTTCCCCTCCCTGCAGCAGGTGCAGGAGCAGGGCCTGTGGGACCTGGGCCTCGCCTTCACCGGCCGCCTGATGCTGGGCTCCACCCTGGTGGGGGTGATCAGTGCCCTGCTGCTGGGGGGCGGCTACTGGTGGATGCTCAAGCGGCGTCAGCGCCGACGCGCTTAAGCCTCGCCATTGCCGTTGGGTAGTCGCTTCCAGCCCGCCAGCACCCCCAGGATGTCGGCGGCGCTCACCAGCCCCACGAAGGCGCCGAATTCATCCACCACCACCCGCACGGAGCTGCGGTCGCCGCGGCGGAAGGTGGTGAGGAGCCGGTCGGCGCGGATCATCTCCGGCACGAACTGGGGCGGATCGCAGAGTTCGCTCACCAGCTTGTGGCCGTGGCCCCGCAGCAGTTCCTCGAGCGCCTCCTCGCGGCTCTGCACCCCCAGCACCTCATCCACCTCCAGGCCCAGCACCACCCACCAGGCGTCCTCGGGGGCTTCCAGGATCTCCTGCCGCACGCTCTCCAGGCTGGCGTCGCCCGCCAGGGAGGGGGTGGCCACGCGGGAGGTCATCAGGTCGCGGGCGGTGAGGTCGTTCAAGGCGAACACCTTGCCGATCATGGCCGCCTCATCCGCTTCGATCTGGCCCTGCTGCGACCCCAGCCGCGCCATCAGGTGGATTTCCCGCTCGTTGGTGGTGAGCTCGGCTTCGGCGGTGATCGCCGGCATCAGCTTCTCCAGCAGCAGCAGCAGCGGCAGGGTGAGCCGCTCCGCCAGCAGCAGCACCCGCGCGCTCACCAGGCTGATGGGCATGGCGAAGCTGTTGCCGATCGCCTTGGGCAGGATCTCGGCGAACAGGATCACCAGCAGGGTGAACACCACGTTGAAGGCCACCAGCCCGGCGGCGCCGCCGTAGCCGTGGTGGAACACCCCATCGGCGTGGCTGCCCAGGGCCATCGAGCCGGAGATGTTGAACAGGTTGTTGGCCACCACCAGCAGCGCCAGGGCCCGGCCCGGCCGCGCCTTGATGCGCTCCAGCGCCCGTGACCCCGGCACCCGCTGCTGGGTGAGGGTGTGCACCTGAATCGGGCTCACCGTGAGGATCGCCGCCTCCACCCCCGTGGCGATCGCCGAACCCACCAGGATCACCGCCGCCAGCACGGTGAGCACAACGATTGGGTGCATGGGGGCGGCGAAGCTGCGTCTTGGACCGGACCATACCTACGGTTGCTGGATTCCACCCGTCCCGGCCGGATGCCCGCCGCCAGTCCCGCCTCCCCGTTGAGGGCCCTGCAGCAGTGGCGCCATCAGCTCACGGTGCCCCAGTTCACGGTGGTCACCGGCCTGTTGGTGATCGTGGTGGGCACCTTTCTGCTGGCCTCGCCGCTGTGCTCCACCGATGCCGTGGGCCTTTGGCAGGCGCTGTTCACCGTCACCTCGGCGATCACGGTGACCGGCCTCTCAATCATCGTGGTGGACCGCGACCTCACCCTGCTGGGGCAGGTGGTGCTGGCGGGCCTGATCATCACCGGCGGCCTCGGCCTGATGGCGATCACCACCTTCCTGCAGGGCTTCGTGCAGGGGCGCTCCGGCCTGCGCCACCGGCTCGACAAGGGCCGCGCCCTCGATGAATTCGGCGTGGGCGGCATCGGCCCCACCTTCAACAGCATCCTGGTGACGGCCTTCTGCGTGATGGGCCTCGGGGCGGTGACCCTCTACGCCTTCGGCTTCACCGACATCAGCAACCCGCTGCAGCGCCTCTGGGCCTCGCTGTTCCACGTGATCAGCGCCTACAACAACGCCGGCTTCGGCCTCTGGGAAGCCAACCTCGTTGACTACCGCGACAACCCGGTGGTCAACGGGGTGATCGCCGCAATGATCGTGATCGGCGGCATCGGCTGGCGGGTCATCAACGACCTCTGGGTCAACCGCCTGCGCCTGCGGCGGTTGCGGCGCCTCAGCCTGCACACGCGCCTGGTGGTGCGCACCACGGCGCTGTTGATCGTGCTGGGTTGCGTCGGCCTGCTGATCACCGAGCACTTCGGCTACGAGGCCAATGCCCTCGGCAACCTCAGCCTCTGGCAGAAGATCCAGATCACCTTGTTCCAATCGGTCACCACCCGCACCGCCGGCTTCAACACGATCCCGCTCTCGGCCGAAACGATCACCGACGCGGGCCTGCTGCTGATGATCCTGCTGATGTTCATCGGCGCCAGCCCCGGCGGCACCGGCGGCGGCATCAAAACCACCACCTTCGCCATCCTGATGGGGGCCACCCGCTCCACCCTCGAAGGCCGCAGCGATGTGCTGCTGCACCGCCGTCAGATCCCTGATGCCACCGTGCTGCGGGCCGTGGGGGTGACCCTGGCCTCGCTGCTGTTCGTGGTGCTGATGGCCCTGCTGCTGGGCATCGGC
>JBEBCX010000169.1:0-3909 GCA_041157425.1 Cyanobacteriota bacterium
TTCATCGGCCGCCGTGAGGCCCTGCTGGCCATCGGCGATCACCAGGGCCACGGCCGCCTCCGCCAGGGCCAGGTTGGCCTGCTCGCGGATCTCCGGCAGAAATTCGCTGTCGTCGTCGAACACCAGGCCGCCGGTGTCAACCACGCGGAAATGGCGGTCGCGCCAGAAGCCGTCCTGATAGGTGCGATCGCGCGTCACCCCGGGCTCGTCGTGGACGATCGCCTCGCGGCTGCGGCAGAGCCGATTCACCAAGGTGGATTTGCCCACATTGGGGCGGCCAATGATGGCGACGACCGGCAGAGCCAAGGGGTTATGACGACGACTGTCCTGCCTTGACCCTACAGGCCGGCCCCAGGCGGCACCGGCGCCGGCGGAAGCCGAAAACTTTCCGCTGGTCGCAGGATGAGATGAGCTGAGTCTCGCTAAGGGAAGGGTGTTTCTTCCCAGCCGCCCAGGCGGCCACCCGCGATGGTGGAACTGATCGCCGCAATCGTGGTCGACCTCTCCGACCAGAAGCTGTACGCCTACAACAGCCAGCAGGAGCTGGTGCGCACCGTGCTGGTGAGCACCGGCAAGGGGGCCACCCCCACCCCCACAGGGGAAGGCCAGGTGTTCACCAAGGACCGCAGCGTGACCATGCGCGGCCGCGGCTATGTGGCCCCCGGCGTGCCCTGGGCCATGTGCATCACCGAGAACGGCAAGATCTGCATGCACGGCGCGCCGTGGCAGGAGGCCGCCGGCGAAGCCTTCGGGGTGCCCCGCAGCCACGGCTGCATCCGCATCCCCAGCCCCCACGCCCGCTGGCTGTTTGAAAACACCCCCGTGGGCACCCCGGTGAGCATTCAGTCGTAGCGGCGGCGGGCCCCGGCCCGCTCAGCGGATCGGCAGATCCCCGGGATGGCCCGCCACCGGATCGGCGGGCTGCTCCAGCAGCGGCGGCAGGGGCCCCTGCTCCGGCAGGGCTTCGCCCCGCTCCGCCAGGTGGGCCAACAGCCAGTTCACGGCGGTGGCCCGGCGGGTGCGGCGCGGGTAGAGCTCACCGATGCGGTAGCCCGCAAACCCCAGCTGCTGCTTGAGCAGCTGCTTGTGCTCCTTGGCGATGGAGCGGGTGAGGGCCACGCTGGCCGGCCGCTCGGCGATGAACTGGGGCTCGAGCGGGAAGGCCTCCCGCCAGGGGGCGGCGGTGCCGGGGCCGGCGGCCCAGCGGCCCGCGCCATCGGGCGCGTAGCCCAGGCGCGGCCAGATCAGCTCACACACGAAGCGATCGCTGGTGCGATCCGCCAACACCGCCTCCAGCAACGCCCGGCTCAGGGGGTGGGCTGCGGACGCGTTGGCGGCTTGGGCGGGAGGCATCGGCTTGGAGTCCGACAACGGGCGTCCGACAATCAGCCCACCATGATCCACGCCACCCCAACGGCGGCAGCGCCGCTCAACCTGGCCGGCAACGGCAGGCCGCGCCAGCTGCGCTGCCGGGTGCTGCAGTCGCCCTTGGCGGGGGTGAGCGATCGCATCTTCCGCGGCCTGGTGCGCCGCTGGGCGCCCGATGCCCTGCTGTTCACCGAGATGGTGAACGCCACCAGCCTGGAGCTGGGGCACGGCCTGATCAAGGTGGAGGAGCTGGCCAGCGAACCTGGCCCGATCGGGGTGCAGCTGTTTGACCACCGGCCCGCCGCCATGGCGGATGCGGCGCGGCGGGCGGAGGCCGCAGGCGCCTTCCTGATCGACATCAACATGGGCTGCCCCGTGAAAAAGATCACCGGCAAGGGCGGTGGCAGCGGCCTGATCCGCGACCCGGAGCTGGCGGTGCGCATCGTGGAGGCGGTGGCCGCCGCCGTGCAGATCCCCGTGACGGTGAAAACCCGGCTGGGCTGGTGCGGGCTGGAGCCTGGGGCCGATCGGCAGCAGGCGGCGGTGCACTGGTGCCGCCAACTGGAGGCGGCCGGCGCCCAGCTGCTCACCCTGCACGGCCGCAGCCGCGAGCAGGGCTTCAAGGGGCCGGCCGATTGGGGCGCCATCACCGCCGTGAAGCAGGCCCTGGCCATCCCCCTGATCGCCAACGGCGATGTGAACAGCCCGGCCGACGCCCTGCGCTGCCTGGCCGCCACCGGCGCCGATGGGGTGATGGTGGGCCGCGGCACCATGGGCGCCCCCTGGCTGGTGGGGCAGATCGATGCCGCCCTCAGCGGCCGCCCCGTGCCCGACACCCCCGGCGCCCTGGAGCGAATCCGGCTGGCGGCGGAGCAGCTGCGGGCCCTGGTGGAGGCCCGGGGCGACCACGGCCTGCTGATCGCCCGCAAACACATGGGCTGGACCTGCACCGGCTTCGCCGGCGCCCCGCAGCTGCGCCACGCCCTGATGCGCGCCCCCACCCCGGCGGCCGCCCTAGCGTTGTTGGAGTCAGCCGCCGCCCAGCTGGGATGACCGCGGAGCAAGCGCTCCCCTGGCTCGTGCTGCTGTGGCCGCTCTGGCTGAGCCGCCGCCGCGAAGCGGACTGCCCGCTGTGGATGCGCCGCAGCCTGCTGCTGCTGCTGACGCTGCTCACCCTGCGTTATCTGCACTGGCGCATCAGCGCCAGCCTCAACCTCACCACCCCCCTGGCCTCGGGCCTGAGTGTGCTGCTGCTCCTGGCCGAGGGCTGGCTGTTGCTGAGCGGGCTGCTCCCCCTGTTGCTGGCCTGGCGGCGCTTCAGCGATGGCCGCCCCGAAGCCGCTGCCGCCGAGGCCCGCTGGCGGGCCAGCGGTTGGCGGCCCCGGGTGGATGTGCTGATTCCCACCTGCGGTGAACCGTTGCCGGTGCTGGAGCGCTGCCTGCGGGCCTGCAGCCAGCTCAGCTACCCGCAGCGTGAGCTGTGGGTGCTCGATGACGCCGGCCGGCCAGAGGTGGCCGCCCTGGCGGCGCGGCATGGCTGCCGCTACCACCACCGGCTGGAGCGGGTGCACGCCAAGGCCGGCAACCTCAATGCCGGCCTGCGGCTGAGCAGCGGCGAGCTGGTGGCGGTGTTCGACGCGGACTTCGTGCCACAACACAACTTTCTGGAGCGCACGGTCGGCCTGCTGCTCGATCCCCAGGTGGGCCTGGTGCAAACGCCCCAGCACTTCCTCAATGCCGATCCCGTGATGCGCAACCTGGCCATGGAGGCCTGGCTGCTGCCGGATGAGGAGAGCTTCTACCGATGGATCGAACCGGTGCGCAGTGGCTGGCGGGCGGTGGTGTGTGCAGGCACCAGCTTCGTGGTGCGCCGGGCCGCGCTGGAGCAGATCGGCGGCTTTGTGAAGGAGGCCACCTCGGAAGACCTGGTGACCGGCATGGCCCTGGCGGCGCGGGGCTGGCAGCTGCGGTACCTGGGGGAGAAGCTGAGCGCCGGCCTGGCGGCCGAAACCATGCTCGATTTCGTGCGCCAGCGGCAGCGTTGGGCCTCAGGGACCCTGCAGGCCCTGCGGCTGCGGCAGGGGCCACTGCGGTTGCGGGGGCTGAGCTGGGGCCAACGCCTGGCCTACCTGGAGGGGGCGCTGCATTGGTTCAACACGGTGCCGCGGCTGCTGTTGCTGGTGATGCCCCTGTGCATCGGCCTGCTCGGGGTCACGCCGGTGCTGCTCACGCAGACCGCCGTGCTGCAGCTGTTGCTGCCCCTGTGGATCGCCCTCCTGCTGAGCGTGGGCTGGCTCAACCGCGGCAGCCGCCACGCCCTGCTGGCCGATCTGCCCGGGTGGGCCCTGGCCGTGCCCCTGGCCACGACGGTGGTGGCCAGCCTCTTGGGCCGTGTGCAACCGTTTCGCATCACCCCCAAACACCGCCTGCGAGGCCGGGGGGGCATCGCCACGGTGCTGGCGCTGCCCCTGGTGGTGCTGCTGGCCCTCAATGGCCTCAACCTGGCGATGATCCTGCGCCATCTGGCCACGGAGCCCGGCA
>JBEBCX010000170.1:0-3909 GCA_041157425.1 Cyanobacteriota bacterium
AACGATTACGGCGCCGACCTGCTGCGCCAACACCTGCTGGAGCACCACCGCAGCGCCCCCTGATCAGCCCAGGGGCACGTACTGCAGCGGCTGCCGCGGCTCCTGCGCCAACTGCCACACCCCTGAGGCGATCTGGCGCAAGCCCAGCAGCAGCGTCGCCGTATCCCCGGTGTTCAACCAGGCGGCCTTCAGGGCCGGCAGCTGCTCCTGAAGCGCCTCGATCGGCACGGTGATCAGCAGCAGGCTCTGGTCCGCTGCGGCCCGCCGCAGGGGGCCCTGGTCGCTGCGCTGCCACACCCGCATCAGCAGATCGAGGGCCAGCTCGTGCCCCACCGCACCGGGATCGGCCCCAGGGGCCAGCGGTTCCCGCAGGGATTTGCCCTGCAGGGGCAGCGCTCGCCCCTCCCCCTGCTCCAGCAAGGCCAGCGCAATCAGATAGGGGGCGTCAGCCATGGGCCTCGAGCAAGGGATGCCAGTGACACAGTGGACCCTGGCCGGCCCCGATGGCTAGAGATTTGCGCAGGCCACCCTCCACGTAGGCCTTGGCGGCCTGCACCGCCTCGAGCAGCGGCAGCCCCCGGGCCCGCCCCGCCGTGATCGCCGCCCCGAGGGTGCAACCGCTGCCGTGGGTGTGGGGGGTCTCCACCGCGGGGCTGCGCAGCCAGGTGCCCACCCCATGGCGCTGCAGCAGGTAGTCGTGGCCGCGCAACGACGGCACCCCGCCCCCTTTGATCAACACCGCCGCAGGCCCCAGCTCGAGCAGCAGGGCGGCGGCGCGCTCCACCGCAGCGGCGTTGTGGAGCCCATCGCCACCGCCCAGGAGCCGAGCCTCGTGCAGGTTGGGGGTGATCAGCTCGGCCTGGGGGAGCAGCAGCTGGCGGTAGGCCTCGATGGCGTCGGCCTCCAGCAATGGCGAGCCGGCACGGGACACCATCACCGGATCAATCAGCTTGGGCAGCGCCAGGGGCTCCAGGGCGGCGGCGGTGGCCTCGATCAGGCCGCGGTTGAGCAGCATGCCCGTCTTCACGGCAGCCACCGCCAGGTCGCCGCAGACCGCCTCCACCTGCGCCAGCACTGAGGCGGGCGGCAGCGCGTCGACCCGCGTCACCCCACAGGTGTTCTGCGCCGTGACGCAGGTGATCGCCGAGCAGCCGTGCACCTGCAACGCCAAGAAGGTTTTGAGGTCGGCCTGGATGCCGGCGCCGCCGCCGGAATCACTGCCACCGATCGTCAGGGCGATCGCGGGGGGCATCCAAGCGGGGCAGCTCACGGAATCCTGCATCAACCGCCGCAAGAGCCGCCGCCACGCCCACCACCGCCAACAGCAGCCAGCGCCAGGGGAAGCGCCGCTGCGCCAAAACGGGGCGCCGGCCGCTCCACCCCCGCTGCCGCCCCGCCAGCGGCGTGCCGCAGCGGCCGCACACCAGCCGCCCCGCCAGGCTGCGATCCGCCCGCACCGATCCGCTGCCGCAACGGGGGCACGCCACCTACGCCAGGCGCCACAGGGCCAGCCCGCCGCCGCGGCCCCGGGCCGCCAGCCAGCCGCTGGCATCGCGGGCGATCAGGGCAAAAAACGGCAAGCGCTGCGGGGCCGGCTCCGGCAGGGTGCGCTGCAGCAGCACCCGCCCGCCGAGGCTGAGCTGCAGCCGCTGAAAGCTGAACTGCAGCAGCGGCCGGCTCCCCTGCAGGCGGCCCACCCCGGAAAACCGCAACTCCACGGGGCCGAGCGTGATGGCATTGCTGAGGGCGAGCTCACCGGGGCCGCCGGCACCGGCCTCAGGGGCCGTGATCTCCAGGCGGGCCTGCACCGCCCGCAGCAACGAGCCACTGAAGGCCGAGGGCCGCGGGCTGCCCTTGGGCCACACCTGATCCAGCCGCCAGCAGCCCAGCAGCTGGGGGGCCTCAAGGCCGCTGCCACGGCGGCGCACCTGGCGCTCCAACGCCAGCAACTCGGCACCGGTGGGGAGCGCGCTCATTGGGGCTTGGTGGCGATCACGGCAAAGAAGGGGTCGCCGGCGCCCCCCACCAGCCCCTTCCACCCCTTGGCCCGGGTGGATTCCGCCACGATCTCCGGCTTGGGCCAGCCCTGGGCCATCAACACCTCCGCCACGTAGGCGAGGTGATCGTTGTCGCTGCCGTCGGCCCACACCTGCGGGGCCTTGGTGAAAAACATGCGGTTGGAGAAGGCCACGATCAGCTGCCCCCCGGGCCGGGTGATCCGCAGCAGCTCGGCGGCCACCGCCTCCGGATATTGCAGGTACTGCCAGCCCGCCACCATCAACGTGGCATCCACGCTGGCGCTGGGCAGCGGCAGCTCCTGGTTGAGGTTGAGGTTCTGCAGCCAATGGCTATCGAGGCGCCGGTTGGCGGCCAGCTCCTTCTCGTTGAGCCCATGGCCAATCACCCGCTCGTACACGCCGTCGTCGGGCAGGTGCGACACCCAGCTCGACATCAGATCCAGCACCACGGCCTTGCGGGGGATGCGCTCGCGGTAGAGCTCGGTGAGCCGCTCGCGGAAGGCGTCGTCGAGGTGCTGCACGAAGCGGGGCTCGGCATAGAACAGCTGGTCGTCGCTGCTATCCCACTTGCGGCGCTGCGCCTCGCTGAGCACCGAAACCGCCACCGCCCGCCTGCAAACGGCGCTGACCCTAACGGGCCAGACTGGCCGTGGCCGATGGCTCCGCAGCACCAATGGCTGAGCAGCAGCGGAGCAGCGACCTGGGGATCATCGGCGCCGGCGCGGCCGGTTGTGCCCTGGCGGCCGCCCTGCGCCTGCGGGGCTGGGGCGGCTCGATCCAGCTGCTGGAGATCGGGCGCGGGCCGGGGGGGCGCACGGCCACCCGCCGCTCCCGCCGCGATGCGGGGCTGGCGATCAACCACGGCGCGCCGCTGTTCAACATCTGCAGCGATCCGGAGCCGTGGCTGCTGGATCCCCTGCGGCGCGGCGGCTGGATTGAGCCGTTCAGCGGCGCCATCCACAGCCTCGATGGCAACGGCCACCTGGGCCCCGCCATCGACGACGGCTTCAGCAGCGGCCGCCTGTGGCAGGGCCGCGGCGGCATGGAGCAGCTGTGCCGCGGCCTGCTGGATCTGGCCCAGGGCCAAGCCGGCCACACCGAGCTGCGCGGCGGCTGCCTGGTGCGCCAGCTGCAGCCCCAGCCCGACGGCTGGACCCTCATCGACCCCGACGGCCAGCCGCTGCTGCACTGCCGCTGGCTGGTGTTGAGCGGCACCTTGCTGGCCCACCCCCGCTGCCAGCGGGTGTTCGGCTGGAGCGATGTGCCCCTCCGCAGCGCCGCGGCCCAACACAACGACCCGCAGCTGCTGGAGGCCTGCGGCGCCCTGGCCGCATGCGGCTCCCAGGCCAGCAGCAACCTGCTGCTCACCCTGCCGGCCGCGGCGGCGGAGCCCTGGCGGCAGCGACCCTGGCGGCTGCTGCAGTTCACGCCGGCGGCCCAAGCGCGCTGGGGGCTGCGGCGGGTGTCGCTGCAGCCGCAGGGCGACCAGCGCCTGGCGGTGGTGGCGGAATCCAGTGCCACCTTCGCCGAGCGCCATCTGGACGTGTACGGCTCCCGCTCCTCCGCCGGCCAACTGCTGGGGGCCGCACCGGAGGCCGGGGCGGAGGCTGCGGTGCTGGAGCAGCTGGCGCAGGCCCTGGGGGATGCCCTGCAGCTGCCCACCGCCACCGGGGATCGGCAGTTGATGCGCTGGGGGGCCGCCTTCCCCCAAGCGCCAGGCCTGGAGCCCCATCTGCAGCTCTGCCCCGCCAGCCGCATCGGCTTCTGCGGCGACGCCGTGGCGGGGGATGGCTTCGGGCGCGTGGAAGGGGCCCTGCGCAGCGCCGAAGCCCTGGCGGAACGCCTGCTGGCGGAGCACTTGCCGTTATGCGGTTATGGTCATAACAGCTGA
>JBEBCX010000171.1:0-3883 GCA_041157425.1 Cyanobacteriota bacterium
GCGGCGCCGGACACCACGAAGAGCACCAGGATGAGGCTGTCCACCATGGCTGGTGCTGTGGCTGCCGCGAGCTCTGAACAGGCAGCATGCCCCATCCCGGGGGGTTTGGCCCGGGGAGGTAACCGGCCTTCAGGGGCCGGCTGGCCGCCCCGCAGCGCCTACCTGCACATCCCCTTCTGCCACCGGCGCTGTTTTTACTGCGATTTCCCGGTGGTGCCCCTGGGGGATCGGGCCGGTGCCGAGCCGGGCCAGCCGGGCAGTGCCTCCATCGCCCACTACCTGGCCCAACTGCTGCAGGAGATCGCCGCGGCTCCCCCCGGCCCGCCGCTGTCCACGGTGTATGTGGGTGGGGGGACACCGTCGTTGTTGGCGCCCCATCAGCTGCGGGAGCTGTTGGCGGCCCTGCGCCACCGCTTTGGCATCGCCCCCGGCGCCGAGCTGAGCCTGGAGCTCGACCCCGCCAGCTTTGATGAGGGGCGGCTGGCGGGCTACCTGGCGGCGGGCATCACCCGGGTGAGTTTGGGGGTGCAGAGTTTCGATGATGCGGTGCTGGAGCAGCTGGGGCGCCGCCATCGCGGCGCCGATGCCCTGCAGGCGGCGGCTTGGTTGCGGGCGGCCCAGGGGCGCGGCCAGCTGGGCAGCTGGAGTCTGGATTTGATTCAGGCCCTGCCGGGGCAGACCCTCGCGGCTTGGGGCCAGCAGCTGCGGCAGGCCATGGCCCTGGAGCCGCCGCACCTGTCGATCTACGACCTGATCCTGGAGCCGGGCACGGTGTTTGAGCGGCTGGAGCGCCGCGGCCAACTGGATCTGCCCGAGCACGACCTGGCCGCCGATCTGCAGGAGTGCACGGTGCGCACGGCGGCGGCCGCCGGCTACGGCCATTACGAGGTGTCCAACTACGCCCGGCCCGGCCACGCCTCCCGCCACAACCGCGTGTATTGGAGCGGTGCGGGCTGGTGGGGGTTTGGGCTGGGGGCCACCGCGGCCCCCTGGGGCCGGCGCCAGGCCCGGCCCCGCACCCGGGAGGCCTATGGCGCCTGGTTGGCCCAGCGGCTCGAACCCCCAGCCGGCCCAACCGCAGCCGATCCCGCTCCGGGGCCGGGTCTCCCCTTCGACGAACGGGTGTTGGTGGGCCTGCGGCGGCGGGAGGGGGTGGCCCTGCAGGCCCTGGCCGCGGCGGCTGGGGTGGGGGCCGATGCCCTCGCGGCCCTGCAGGCCGCCTGGCAGCCCTACCGGCAGGCGGGGCTGCTGCTGCAAGAGGGCCCCCGCTGGCGCCTGAGCGATCCGGAGGGCCTGGCCCTCAGCAATGCGGTGCTGCGGGAGCTGATGGCGTGGTGGGCGGATTGGGGGCCCCCTGAGGCTGCAGACCCGCCACCCAGCCCCTGAGGGCATCGATGCAGAGCTCGCGGCCCTGCAGCAGCGGCGGGCAGAAGGGGGGCTGGCGCGCGCTGAGGCCCAGCAGGTCGGCGGTGACGCGCACCTGGCCATCACAGCGGTCGCCGGCGCCGATGCCGATCACCGGAATCGCGAGCTCCGTGCTGAGGCCGGCCGCCAGCTCGGCGGGCACATGTTCGAGCACCAGCGCGAAGCAGCCGGCGGCCTGCAGGTCGCGCGCTTGGCGTTTGAGCCGCTCCTGGCTGATCGGGTCGTTGGCCTGGCGGCGGTAGCCCAGCTGATGCACCGCCTGGGGCGTCAGCCCCAGGTGCCCCATCACCGGAATGCCGCTGCGCACCAGGCGGTCGACCACCGCCAGGGTTTCCGGCTCGGCCCCCTCCAACTTCACGCCGGCGGCGGGGCTGTCCTTGAGCACCTGGCCGGCGGCGGCCACGGCGTCATCGGCCCCGCACTGGTAGCTGAGGAAGGGGAGGTCGGTGATGATCAGCGGCCGCTGGTCCGCGGGCCGTTGCAGCCCTCGCCCCACGGCGCGGGTGTGCAGGATCATCTCCTCGAGGGTCACCGGCAGGGTGGTGGCGTGGCCCAGCACCACCATGGCCAGGGAGTCGCCCACCAGCACCACATCGGCGCCCGCCGCTTCCACCAGGGCCGCCGACAGGGCATCCCAGGCGGTGAGCACCGCGATCGGACGCCCCTCCTGCTTGCAGATGCGCAGATCAGCGGGTCGCACGCCGTGAGCTCCCTTGCGGCCGTGGCCCATTGCTAGCATCCGCTCGACTCGGACCCACGCGGCCCGGACGCCCAAATCTGGTCAGGACCGGAAGGGAGCAGCCACACGGGATGCTCCAGGCAGGCGTGGACTCCGGGTCACCCTCTTGCTTTAGCCCTGGCGCCGGTTCAGCAGGAACGACGGAATCGCGGCTCCGGCGGGCTCGCTCTCGCCACCGGCGTTGAGGAAGCTGCCCAGGGCCCGCTCGGGCCGGTAGCTGCCGCCGCCTTCGAAGCCCGTGGCGATCACGGTGACGTGGATCTCGCCCTCGAGGCGCTCATCCACCACGGCCCCCACGATGATGTTGGCCTCGGGATCCACCACGTCGTAGATCACTTCCGAGGCGGTGGTCATGTCCTCGAGGGTCATGTCCTTGCCGCCACTGATGTTGATCACGCAGCCCTTGGCGCCGTCGATGCGGGCCGACTCCAGCAGTGGGCTGCTGATGGCCGCCTGGGCGGCTTCGCTGGCGCGGGAGCGGCCGGAACCCACCCCCAGGCCCAGCAGGGCGGTGCCGGCGTCGGTCATCACCGAGCGCACATCGGCAAAGTCCACGTTCACCAGGCCCGGCTTGGTGATGATGTCGCTGATGCCCTTCACGCCCATGCGCAGCACGTCGTCGGCGGCGCGGAAGGCGTCCTGAAGCGGCGCCCCGGCGATGGCTTCCCGCAGCCGGTCGTTGGGAATCACGATCAGGGTGTCCACATGCTCGGACAGGCGGGCGATGCCCTCCTCGGCCTGGCGCATGCGGCGGCGCCCTTCAAAGCCGAAGGGCTTGGTGACGATGCCCACGGTGAGGGCGCCGCATTCCTTGGCCACCTCGGCCACCACCGGCGCCGCGCCGGTGCCGGTGCCGCCGCCCATGCCGGCGGCGATGAACACCAGGTCTGCCCCCTGGAGGGTTTGGGCCAGGTCGCTGCGGGATTCCTCCGCCGCCTTCTGGCCGATGGCGGGGTTGCCGCCGGCGCCGAGCCCACGGGTGAGCTTCTGGCCCAGCTGCACCCGCTGCTTGGCGGCTGATTGCAGCAACGCCTGGGCATCGGTGTTGAGCACCCGGTAGCCCACCCCTTGAAGATCGGAGGCGATCATGCGGTTCACGGCATTGCTGCCGCCGCCGCCCACGCCGATCACCTCAATCCGCGCCGACTGGCTGGGCACGATGCCGGCGCCATTGGTGGTGGTGCTGGCACTGAGGCCTTCAGATGCGAACTCCATGGAAGGTCCCAAGCCGTTGGTGCTGCGCAGCATTATGTCGTTGATCCGTGCGATCAGATGCCGGATTCAGCACACCTTTGCCGGACCGCCCGGGGGCGGCAACCGGCTGTCACCATTTGCTCGCTGATCAATCGCGCCCGCCGCTGGCGGCGGGCGTTGCAGCCGCCGATGGGGCCCCCGCGCCCCCGGCGGCGGCAGGCTTGGCCTGGCGGTTGGCCTCGGCGATGCTCAGCCGTGGTTTGCCCGGCAGCCCCAGCTCCGGCTGTTCGGGATCGCTGAGGTCGATCGACTGCACCTTGAGGCTGCGGATCTGGCCGGGCAGGTGCGCCGAGAGGTGCCGCAGCACCTCCAGCCGCCTGGGCAGGCGCTGATCCGGCGGGCCCAGATGCACATCCCCCAGCGCCGCGGTGCGCAGCCAGAGGCTGCCGTTGGGTTCAAAACGCACCTGCTGCAGGGCGCTGCCAAGGCGGCCCTGTTCCGCCAGCACCAGGGCCAGCTGGGGCC
>JBEBCX010000172.1:0-3837 GCA_041157425.1 Cyanobacteriota bacterium
AGCAGGTTGGCCGCCAACTCCGCCAGCTCACTGCGCTCGCCGCGCAGCAGGGTCACGTGGCCGGCGAGGGGTTGCCCCTTGAACCGCTCCACCAGCCAGGTGAGGCCATTGCTCTCGGCATCCACATAGGGGTTGTCGATCTGGTACGGGTCGCCGGTGAACACGATCTTGGTGCCCTCGCCCACGCGGGTCACGATCGTTTTCACCTCGTGGGGGGTGAGGTTCTGGGCCTCATCCACCACCATGAACTGGCGCGGAATGGAGCGGCCGCGGATGTAGCTGATCGCCTCCACCTCCAGCAGCCCCATGCCCTTGAGGTCGGTCCAGTTGCTGCGCTGGGGGCGGTTGGCGCCGCCACGGCCCGATGCACCGCGGGGGGCGTCGTCGTCGGCGCTGCCCCCCAGCAGGAAATCGAGGTTGTCGATGATCGGCTGCATCCAGGGGCCCATCTTTTCCTCGAGGCTGCCGGGCAAAAAGCCGATCTCCTTGCCCAGGGAGATCACCGGGCGGGTCACCAGCAGGCGCTCATAGACGTGCTCGTCGGCCACCTGATGCAAACCGGCCGCCAGGGCCAGCAGCGTTTTGCCGGTGCCGGCCTTGCCCACCAGGGTGAGCAACTGCACGGCCGGATCCAGCAGCAGATCCAGGGCGAAGGTCTGCTCCCGGTTGCGGGCGCCCACCTTGCCGAGCCGCACCTTGCCGGCCCGTTGCAGGGGCAGCAGTGCCTGGCGGCGGCCGTCGTAGCGGGCCAGCAGGGTGTGGTTGGGCTGGGCCTGGTCCACCAGCGTCACCCCCTCGTTGGCCTGCAGGGTGACCCCCTGGGCTGAGGGCAGCTCCGCCAGCGGCAGCCCCCCCTCGCTGCTGAGGGTGGACATCGCCGTGGCGCTGGCGCTCAGCTCACACACCCCGGGGTAGAGGTCGGCGATGTCGACCTTGTCGGTGGTGTAGTCCTGCGCCGTGAGCCCCACCGCATCGGCCTTGATGCGCAGGTTGGTGTCCTTGGTGACGAGCACCACCGGCGGCTGGTCGGCGATCAGGCCGGAGCGCAGCTGCTCCAGCGCCACCGCCAGGATGTTGTTGTCGCCGTTGCCGCCCTTGAGCTCAGGGGGCAACTGGGCCAGGGTTTCGCTGCGGCAGAACACCACCTGCAGGGTGCCGCCGTTGGCGTCGATGGGCACACCGTCCGCCAGGTTGCCCTTCTCCCGCAGCCCATCCAGCAGCCGCGAAATCTGACGGGCATTGCGGCCCTTCTCCGAGGGGTCGCGCTTGAAGCGGTCGATCTCCTCCACCACCTCGATCGGGATCACCACCGCGTTGTCTTCAAAGCGGGTGAGGGCCTGGGGGTCATGCAGCAGCACATTCGTATCGAGAACGAAGGTCTTGCGCATGGGGGCCCTCCCGTGGCGATGACGAAACGGTAGGAGGCTTCTCCGGCCGCAAGCCCTACGCTCCCGCAGAACTCAACGCTCCGGCCTTGCATCCCCTGATCGCCGTTCTGCTGATCGCCGCCCTGGTGTTCGCCCTGGCGTTGCTGTGGCTGGAGGCCCGCCACCGCCTGCGCCCCGCCTCACCACTGCAGCTCAGCAGCGCCGGCTGGAAGGTGAAGACCAAATCCGACCAGCTGCTGGTGGTGAAGGGGCGCATCCGCATCAGCAACCCCCATCCGCGCATGGAGGTGTTCGTGCCGGAACTGCACGCGGAGCCCACCCTGCTGGGCCGCGGCGACCTCAGCGCCCTCACGGTGACCACCGCCATCACGCCCCATCACCCCGATGAGCAGGCGCGCCCCGACGGCTACTGGTTCGCCTACATCGTGAAGGGGCGCAAGAGCACCGAGGCGGAGCTGAGCGTGCGCATCAGCGCCCCGGCCGGCACCGACCTGCGGGCCCTGCTCGACACCCTCTGGCTGCAGATCCGCTGGGTGCACTACGGCCCCTTCGGCCGGCTGGAGCGCCGCGATGCCGTGCTGGTGCCCCTGCGCAAGCCGGCGCCGGCCCAGCCCGACAGCCCCCGCTGGCGCCAGGGCGACCGCTGCAGCGTGCTGCCGATCCGCACCCACCTGCTGGGCAGCCTCGACGACCCGGCGGAGGTGCTGCGCCACTACGCCGGCGCCGTGCTGCAACCCGGCGATGTGCTCACCATCGGCGAGACCCCCCTGGCGGTGATGCAGGGCCGCTACAACCACCCCGCCAACCTGCAGCCCTCCGGCCTGGCGCGGCTGCTCTGCCGGGTGTTCCACCCCACCAGCTCCCTGGCCACCGCCTGCGGCCTGCAGACCCTGATCGACAACGTCGGCCCGGCCCGGGTGCTGTGCGCCTGGCTGGTGGGCACCGCCCTCAAGCTGGTGGGCTCCAAGGGCTGGTTCTACCGGCTGGCCGGCGAACAGGCCCGCCTGATCGACGACGTCACCGGCACCACACCCCCCTACGACCAAACGATCGTGCTGGGGCCCAGCAACAGCCAGCAGGTGTGCCGCCAGCTGGCCGCCGAGCTGGGGATCGCCGTGGCGGTGGTGGATGTGAACGACCTGGGGCGCGTGAAGGTGCTGGCCTCCAGCCCGGGCTGCGATGAGGCGCTGCTGGAGCGCGCCCTGCGCCCCAACCCCGCCGGCAACGCCAACGAGCGCACGCCGCTGGTGCTGGTTCGCCCCTAGGGCCGATCGCCCATAGCATGGGTTCAGGCCTGCTTCTGGCAGCCGGGCCCCCTGCTTGCCGTGCCCCCAGCACCTCCCGCAGCCACCACGCCGAGCCCCGCCGGCCTCCAGGGCGGCGGGCCGCTGAGCATCCAGCCCCTCAAGGGCTGGCACCTGCCGCTGCTGCAGGACGGCGACTACGACGACCTGATTCCACTGCTGCAGCGGGCCCTGCTGCTGCAGGGGCCCGAGCGGCTACTGCACAGCCTTGCGCCGCGCCCCTCCCTGGCCCCCGATGTGCTGGTGGCCCACCGCGATCCCCAGCAGCCCCTGGGGGTGGTGGTGAGCGAGCGCTTCAACCGCAGCGGCAGCTGCTGGCAACTGCAACACCTGCGCAGCGGTGCCGCCTGCCTGCAGGCCGGTGAAGCCGGGCGCATGGCGATCGAAGCCGCCCTGGTGCGGGCCGCCATCCAACGCAGCCGCGGCGCCGCCAGCTGGATCGCCACCAGCGCCAGCTGCGACAGCGTGCGCCTGGCGGCCCTGCGGCAATTGGGCTTCCAACCGCTGCGGCGCGAAACCCTCTGGCGCTGGGAGCCCCCCGCCGAAGCCGACCAGCTCGACCCCAGCAGCTTGCCCAGCGAGCTGCAGCTCACGCGCCTCAACCGCCGCACCGCATCCAACCTCTGGCAACTGGAGCAGGCGGTGCTGCCGGCCCAGCTGCGCCAACTGCTCGACCGCAGCGTTGACGACCTGCTCGACCAGAGCGAGCAGCCCAGCCTGATGCTGGTGGATGCCAACCGGCGCCAGGCGGTGGCCGGTGCCCGGCGGCTACGCCTGGGTCAGCGACCCGTGGTGGAAATCGAACTGAGCCTTCACCCCGGCTGGGGCCATCTGCTGGGGGCGCCGCTGCAGCTGCTGTTGGAGCAGGCCGCCGCCGGGGCGGAGCAGGTGCTCGTGCGCTGCGACAACCTCGATGCCGAGCGGGCCGCCTGGCTGCAGGATCTCGGCATGGCACCGGAGGGGGAGGAGGTGCTGATGGCGCGCAGCGTCTGGCGCCGCCACGCCCCCCAGCAAACCCAGGCCATGGCCCAGCGGCTGGAGGCGGTGCTGGGGCAGCTGCAACCCCGGCAACGGCCCATCCCCACGCCCCTGGGGCGCTGAGTGCCGGCCCCCGCGCCCCGATCGGTGCTGGCGCTGGATGTGGG
>JBEBCX010000173.1:0-5670 GCA_041157425.1 Cyanobacteriota bacterium
TTCTGGACCAAAGCCATCCGCCTGGCCCCCAACAACTACATCGAAGCCCAGAACTGGCTCAAGACCAGCGGCCGCGGCAGCGTGGACGTCTACTTCTGAGCGCCGAACGCTGATCAGTAGGCGCTGTACGACTTCTGCTCGATCAGGGTGGAGCCGTAGCGCTCGTTGATCTCCCGCTTGATGGCGGCGCGCCGATCATTGGTGCGGTACACGGAGCGGGCCAACTCAATGAAGGCCTGCTCAAAACAGCCCTGACGCTCCTGCTCACGGATGGCGTCTTCGATCTCCCACAGCTGAGCGTTCACCTCCAGCAACTGGGCGTCCAGGGCGGGATCGAGCGCCACCCCCGTGGCCGCGAGGGCCTGCTGCAGCAACGCCAATTCCTGTTGCACATGGCCCAGGGCGTCGCCCTGCAAATGCCGGGCCTTGATCCGCAGGATCGTGAGCTTGTCGACCAGCTCCCCCAGCGACACCGGAATGGAAATCAGCATGCGGGGATCGCTCCGGAGCGGATCTGCTCCCTCAGGCTGGCGGCCACGGTGTCGATCAGTCCAGCCCAGTCGCCATCCACCGCCTGCCGGAACAGCCGCACGCTGGGGTACCAGAAGCTCTCCGAGCCCTCGAGCCCCCAGCGCCATTCCGGGATCGCCTTCAGCAGCACCCAGGTGGGGCGCCCCAGGCCGGCCGCCAGGTGCACCATCGCCGAATCGGAGCTGATCACCAGGTGGCACTGCTCGGCGATGGCGGCCATGTCATCGAAGGCCCAGGTGGCGTCCATGGCGGCTTGAGCGGGGCTGAAGCGATCGCGAAAGCGGCACGGCTCCACCTGCTCCATGCCATGGCCCCGCTGCAACGACACCAAGGTGATCTCAGGGATGGCCGCCAAGGGCGCCAGCAGCTCGAGCGGAAACGAACGCCCCCGCAGGCTGGTGGTTTCGTGGGCGGGATCCCCTTGCCAGTGGATGCCCACCCGAATCGGCCCTGGATCCGCCGCCGCCGCGAGAGCCTGCGACCAGCGCTGACGCGCCTCTGGCGAAGGCTGCAGGGGCGGCAGCGGCGGCAACGGCTGCGTGGGCTCGATCCCCAAGCGTCCTGGCAGCGACAACAGCGGCAACCACTGCCCCTGACGCAGGGTGTGCAGATCGGCATGGGACACCACCTGATCCGCCAGGGCGGATTGGCGGGCCAGGGGTTCGAGTTTGTCCTGCACGCTCAGCAGCACCGAACCCCCATGGCGGTGGCGCAGCAGCGGCGCCAGGCGCATGAACTGCAGGCTGTCCCCCAGCCCCTGCTCACTCACCAGCACCAGGGGTTCCTCCGCCGGCAGCGGCGATCCATCCCACAGCGGCAGGGGCGGAACGGCGTGGGGGCGAATGGGATCGGCGATGGCGGAGCGGTACTCGTACTGGCGCAGTCCGCGGCGGTAATCGCCCTGCAGCAGCAGCGGGTGGGCCAGGTTCCAGTGGGCCTCCTCATAGCTGGGGTCGGCCGCCAGGGCGCGCTCGTACAGGGCCACCGCCTCCTGCAGGGCACCGCCCTGGTTGCGCAGGTTGGCCAGGTTGGTGAGGGCCTGGGGGTAGGCGGGATCCAGGGCCACCGCCGCCTCAAAACAGGCCTGCGCCTCTTGCAGCTCACCGCGCTGCACCAACACCTGCCCCAGGTTGTTGTGCACCACCGGATCGTCGGGCTGCAGGGCCAGGGCCTGGCGCAGCAGGGGCTCCAGGTCGCCTGTGCGCCGCTGCAGGGTGAGCAGGGCCGCCAGGTTGGTGTACACCGCCGGGTTGGTGCTCCGGCGCTGCACCAGCAGCCGGTAGGTGCGCTCCGCCCCCTCCCAATCGCCCGCCTGCAGGCTGCGCTGGGCCTGCTGCTCCAGCTGACGCGCCTGGCGCTGGGCCGCCCCGCTGGAGGCGCCGCCGCCACCGGCCCCAAACCCCTGGGAGGGTGCCATCTGCGGTTAGTCCCCCTGGGCGGGGTTGACCCCGAGGGCCTGCACCAGGGCCTCCGCCACGCCGCCGGCCTCCAGCAGCTGCAGATCCAGGCCAGCGGCCAACCGCGACAGACCGCTGCCCCGCGGCACCACCGCCCGGCGGAACCCGAGCCGCGCCGCCTCCTGCAGCCGTTGCTCCAGTTGGCTGACGGGCCGCAGCTGCCCCCCCAACCCCAGTTCACCGATCAACACGGTGCCGGGGGGCAGGGTGAGGTCGCGGTAACTGGCCACCACGGCCGCGGCCACCCCCAGATCCGCGGCGGGCTCCTCCACCTCCAGGCCGCCGGCCACCGCCAGGTAGCAATCAAACCGCGACAGGGGCAGCCCCAGGTGCTTCTCCAGCACCGCCAGGATCTGGTGCAGACGGTTGGTGCCGATGCCCGTGGCGGTGCGCCGCGGGCTGGCGTAGCTGGTGGTGCTCACCAGGGCCTGCAGATCCACCACCAGGGGCCGGGTTCCCTCACAGGCCACGATCGTGGCGGTGCCGGCGCTGGGCTCATCGCTCCCCAGGAACAACTCACTGGGGTTGAGCACCTCCGCCAGCCCCTGGCCGCGCATCTCGAACACCCCCAGTTCATGGGTGGCGCCGAAGCGGTTCTTCACCGCCCGCAGCAGCCGGTGGCTGGCGAAGCGGTCGCCCTCAAAGGTGAGCACCGCATCCACCAGGTGCTCCAGCACCTTCGGCCCCGCCAGCATCCCCTCCTTGGTGACATGGCCCACCAGCAGCAGGGCCGTGTCCTGCCGTTTGGCAATCCGGGCCAGGGCGGCGGCGCACTCGCGCACCTGGGCCACCGAGCCGGGGGCGCTGCCCAGCTCGCCGTCGTGCAGGGCCTGGATGCTGTCGATCACGGCCACCGCCGGCCGCAGGGCCTCCAGCTCCTGCAGCACCAGCTCCAGATCGGTTTCCGACAGCAGCTGCAGCCCAGGCCCCTCACCGGCGCCGGTGCCCTGCTGCTCCGCCAGGCGGCGCCAGCGCAGCTTCACCTGCTGGGCCGATTCCTCGGCGCTCACATAGAGCACCGAATGGCGCTGGGCCATGGCCTGGGCGCTCTGCAGCAACAGGGTGCTCTTGCCGATGCCCGGATCGCCCCCGAGCAACACCAGCGAACCGGGCACCAACCCGCCGCCGAGCACCCGGTCGAGCTCGCCATAGCCGCTCTGCAGCCGTTGCAGCGGCCGCTCCCCCACCGCCTGGATGGGCTCGGAGCGGCGCGGCTGGGGGGGCATTGCCGCATCGGCCGCAGCGGCCACGGGGCGGCGGCGGCGGTTGTCGGCGGCGGGGGCCGCCTGTTCCACCAGGGCATTCCAGCTGCCGCAGCTCGGGCAACGGCCGAAGAACTGGCGGCTCTGGGCCCCGCAGCTCTGGCAGACGTAGGTGCTGGTGGCCCGGGCCAAAACGATGTATGAAGAAAGGTGGCTGCCGCCGAATGCGGGGGCCAGACGACCTTTCAGTAGGTCGATCTACTTAACCCGTCGATCCACAGTGGCGCAATGACGGCCTCCACCGCCACCTCCACATCTCCGGGCTCCGCGGCCAAGGAAACGATCCTCGTCGTCGACGACGAGGCCAGCATCCGCCGCATCCTGGAGACACGCCTGTCGATGATCGGCTACCAGGTGGTCACCGCCAGCGACGGTGAAGAGGCCCTGGAAGCCTTTCGCCGCACCGAGCCCGACCTGGTGGTGCTCGACGTGATGATGCCGAAGCTCGATGGCTACGGCGTCTGCCAGGAGCTGCGCAAGGAATCGGATGTGCCGATCGTGATGCTCACGGCCGGCCGACCGCATCACCGGCCTGGAGCTGGGCGCCGACGACTACGTGGTGAAGCCGTTCAGCCCCAAGGAGCTGGAGGCCCGCATCCGCTGCGTGCTGCGCCGGGTGGAGAAGGAGAGCGGCGGCGCCGGCATCCCCAACTCCGGCGTGATCCAGGTGAGCGATCTGCGCATCGACACCAACAAGCGGCAGGTGTACCGCGGCGAGGAGCGCATCCGGCTCACCGGCATGGAATTCAGCCTGCTGGAGCTGCTGGTGGGCCGCAGCGGCGAACCGTTCAGCCGCGGCGAAATCCTCAAGGAGGTGTGGGGCTACACCCCGGAACGTCATGTGGACACCCGGGTGGTGGATGTTCATATCTCCCGGTTGCGCTCCAAACTGGAAGACGATCCGGCCAACCCCGAGCTGATCCTCACGGCCAGGGGCACCGGTTATCTGTTCCAGCGCATCGTTGAAGCCGTTGCCCCCGAAGCCCTCTGACGTTCCCGGCCCCGGCCCCAGCCAGCGCCGCAGCCGTCCGCGGGCGATTCGCCGCCTGGTGATTTGGTACCGCCGCAATGCGGCGGTCACCAGCCTGGTGGACACGGCCACCAGCGCCGGCTCCGCCGCCGGGTCCATGGCCGGCAGCGCCCTCAGCACCGCCGGGTCCGTGGCCGGCGCGGCGGGCAGCGTGGCGGGTGCCGCCGCCAACGTGGCCGGTGCGGCCGCCAACACGGTGCTGCAACCGCTGGTGTTCGACCCACTGCGGCGGCTGCAACGGGGGGTGGGCGGCAGCGAAGGCACCCCCATCAACGACGCCGATCGCCTCTGGGTGGCGGTGGATGGCATGGGGGGCGACCACGCCCCCGGGCCGATCCTGGAGGGCTGCCTCAAGGCGGTGCAGCTGTTGCCACTGCGGGTGAAATTCGTGGCGGAGGCCGCCGCCGTGGCCACGGCGGTGGCGGAGATGGACTTGGGGGAGGCCCTGGCGGCCGCCCAGGAGGAGGGCCTGCTGGAGCTGGTGCCCAGTGGCGTCTCCGTGGGGATGGACGAGGAGGCCACGGTGGTGCGCAAGAAGCGCGACGCCAGCATCAACCTGGCCATGGACCTGGTGAAGGAGGGATCCGCCACCGCCGTGTACTCCGCCGGCAATTCCGGTGCCGTGATGGCTTCGGCGATCTTCCGCCTGGGCCGGCTCAAGGGCATCGACCGCCCCGCCATCGGCGCCCTCTTCCCCACCAAGGACCCCGAGCAGCAGGTGCTGGTGCTGGATGTGGGCGCCAACATGGACAGCAAGCCCGCCTACCTGCACCAGTGGGCCCTGCTGGGGAACATCTACAGCCGGGATGTGCTGCAGGTGGCCCGGCCCCGCATCGGCCTGCTGAACATCGGCGAGGAGGAGTGCAAGGGCAACGAACTGGCCCTCAAGACCTACCCGCTGATGGCGGCGGAGCACCGCTTTCAGTTCGCCGGCAACTGCGAAGGCCGCGACGTGCTGTCGGGCGATTTCGATGTGGTGGTGTGCGACGGCTTCACCGGCAACGTGCTGCTGAAGTTTCTGGAGAGCGTGGGCAGCGTGCTGCTCGACGTGCTCAAGGCGGAACTGCCCCGCGGCCGCCGCGGCAAGGTGGGCTCCGCCTTCCTGATCAGCAACCTGCGGCGCATCAAGAAGCGGCTCGACCACGCCGAACACGGCGGCGCCCTGCTGCTCGGGGTGAATGGGGTGTGCGTGATCGGCCACGGCAGCAGCAAGGCCCTCTCGGTGGTGAGTGCCCTGCGCCTGGCCCATTCGGCCGCCAACCACGGGGTGATGGACGATCTGCAACGGCTGAGCGCCGAGGCTGGCGACGCGGCGGAGTCGGCGGTTGCCTGTGGTTGACTGAGCCGTCGGTTGAACTGACCCGGTGGCGCTGGGCCCGATGAGCACCTA
>JBEBCX010000174.1:0-4177 GCA_041157425.1 Cyanobacteriota bacterium
AGCAAAAACTCGCTGGCCCGCCCCTCCGGCAGCTCCAGCGGCAGGGTCATCGCCTTGCCCAGCCGCGGTTTGTCCTTGGTGGTGCTGAGCCAATGGCGCACCTGGCCCGCCACCCCCAGACCGTTGAGATTGGCCGCCAGCTCCTCCAGCTTGGCGCCGTACTGCTCGGCCGTCATCGGGAAGGATTGCTGCTCCAGATACCCCCACATCACCTGCAAATACAGGCGGCCCCGGCGCACGATCAGTTGCAGGTCGTAGGAGGCCTGCCAGCGCTGCCGCAGGATCTGCAGAATTTCGTCGGCGGCCAGGGGCGCAGCGGCGGGGGTGCTCACGACAACGCGCCGCAGGGGCGGGGCAACAGCAACAGCATGTTGCAGGCTTCCGGCACTGGGCTGGGATCAGCCACGGGAACGGTGGAGGCAAGGTTCATAATGGCCGTCACGTTGTTGTGGTCACCACACCGCGCCGTATGAGCCAGGTTCCAGCCAGCGCCCCCGGTGGTGACGTCCCCGGAATGGGCCGTCGCCAGTTCATGAACCTGCTGACCTTCGGGTCGGTGACGGGCGTTGCGCTCGGGGCTCTCTACCCGGTGGTGAACTACTTCATCCCCCCCCGCGCCGCCGGTGGCGGCGGCGGCACCTCCGCCAAGGACGAGCTGGGCAATGCCGTGACCGCCAGCGGCTGGCTGAGCAGCCACCGCGAAGGCGACCGCAACCTGGTGCAGGGCCTCAAGGGCGACCCCACCTATCTGATTGTTGAAGGCAGCGATGCCATCGGCAGCTACGGCATCAACGCCATCTGCACCCACCTGGGTTGCGTGGTGCCCTGGAACGCCGCCGCCAACAAGTTCATGTGCCCCTGCCACGGCTCGCAGTACGACGCCACCGGCAAGGTGGTGCGCGGCCCCGCCCCCCTCTCCCTGGCCCTGGCCCACGTGAGCGTCGAGAGCGACAACGTGTTCCTCAGCCAGTGGACCGAAACCGATTTCCGCACCGGCGAGAAGCCCTGGTGGGTCTGATCAGCTCCCCGACCGTTCCCCCCTCGCCGTTCCGCCCCATGCGTCGCCCCTTCTCCCTGCTGCTGAGCTCGCTGCTGGCCCTCAGCGCCCTGCTGTTCGCACCCCAGGCCAGCTGGGCCTACCCCTTCTGGGCCCAGCAGAACTACGACTACCCGCGGGAAGCCACCGGCAAGTTGGCCTGCGCCAACTGCCACCTGGCCAAGAAGCCCACCCACGTGGAACTGCCCCAAGCGGTGTTCCCCGATGAGGTGTTCAAGGTGGAAGTGGAGATCCCCTACGACACCAAGGTTCAGCAGGTGGCTGGCGATGGCAGCCCCACCGGCCTGAATGTGGGCGCCGTGGTGATGCTCCCCGATGGCTTCACCCTGGCTCCGGCCGACCGCCTCAGCGACGAGCTCAAGGAGGAGACCGCCGGGGTCTACGTGACCACCTGGAACGAGGAGAACCCCAACATCCTGCTGGTGGGCCCCCTGCCGGGCGATGACCACCAGAAGATCGTCTTCCCGATCCTCTCCCCCGATCCCGCCACCGACAGCGCCATCCACTTCGGCAAGTACCAGCTGCACGTGGGCGGCAACCGTGGCCGCGGCCAGGTGTATCCCACCGGTGAGAAGAGCAACAACGGCGTGTTCACCGCCTCCGTGGCCGGCACCGTTCAAGCCATCAACGCCGGCGAGAACGGGGGCTCCGTGGTGGTGATCAAGGCCGCCGATGGCAGCACCGCCAACGACGCCATCCCCGCCGGCCCGACCATCACGGCCCAGGTGGGTGATGCGGTGGCCGCCGGCGCCGCCCTCACCAACGACCCCAACGTGGGTGGATTCGGCCAACTCGATGCCGAGGTGGTGCTGCAGAACCCCAACCGCATCTACGGCCTGCTGGCCTTCTTCGCCGCCGTGGCCCTGGCCCAGATCATGCTGGTGCTCAAGAAGAAGCAGGTGGAGAAGGTGCAGGCCGCCGAAGGCGTTTGATGCCGCTCGCCGTGTTCACCTCGCCGGGGCCCCTGCTGTTTCAGCTGGGCCCCTTTTCTCTGCGCTGGTATGGCCTGCTGATCGCCATTGCCGTGCTGCTGGGCTTGGCCCTGGCCACGCGGCTGGGCAAACAGCGGGGCCTGGATCCGGCGTTGATCGCCGATCTGCTGCCGATCCTGGTGTTGGCGGCGGTGCTGGGGGCACGGCTCTACTACGTGCTGTTCGAGTGGCGGCAATACCAGCTCAACTGGCTGGATGCCCTGGCCGTGTGGCGGGGCGGCATCGCCATCCACGGCGCCCTGCTGGGGGGCACCGCCGCGGTGATCCTCTACGCCCGCTGGCGGCGGCTGGCCTTCTGGAACCTGCTCGACGTGCTGCTCCCCTCGGTGGCCCTCGGACAGGCCATCGGCCGCTGGGGCAACTTCTTCAACTCCGAAGCCTTCGGCCTGCCCACCAACCTGCCCTGGAAGCTCACCATCCCCCTGGCCAACCGCCCCCTGGACTTCCTCGACCAGGCCACCTTCCACCCCACCTTTCTGTACGAGTCGCTGTGGAACCTGGGGGTTCTGGCGCTGCTGCTGGTGCTGTTCAACCGCGGCATCCGCGGTGCCATACCCCTGCCTGACGGTGCCCTCAGCTGCGTCTACCTGATCGCCTACAGCGCCGGGCGCCTCTGGATTGAAGGCCTGCGGATCGATCCCCTCTGCCTGCTGGGCAGCCCGCCCGACTGTGCCGGCGGCCTGCGCATGGCCCAGCTGATGAGCCTGCTGCTGATCGGCCTGGGCTCCTTCGGGCTCTACTGGCTCTACGGCCGCCGCCAGCCCCTGCCCGACCCCAGCCGCCAGGGGCAACCATGAGCAGCGCAACCGGCAGCGCCGGAAAGGTGTGGATCGTGGGTGCCGGCCCGGGTGCCCCTGATCTGCTCACCCTGCGGGCCGCCCGGGCCATCGAGCAGGCGGAGGTGCTGATCTGGACCGACTCGCTGGTGAATCCCCAGCTGGCGGCCATGGCCCCAGCCGACTGCGAGCGGATTCGCACCAGCACCCTCACCCTCGAGGAGGTGATGGCCGTGATGCTGGAGCGGGTGGCGGCGGGCCGCCGTGTGGTGCGCCTGCACGACGGCGACACCTGCCTCTACAGCGCCCTCAACGAACAGCTCTGCCGGCTGCTGGATGCCGATGTGGAGGTGGAGGTGGTGCCCGGCTTGAGCGCGTACCAGGCCACCGCCGCGGCCCTGCGGGCCGAGCTCACCATCCCCGGCCTGGTGCAGACCATCGTGCTCAGCCGGGCGGGCGGCCGCACCGGGGTGCCCGAACGCGAATCCCTGCCACACCTGGCGGCCCTGGGGGCCTCCCTCTGCCTGTATCTGAGCGCCCGCCATGTGGCTGAGGTGCAACAGGAGCTGTTGCAGCACTACCCGGCGGACACGCCGGTGGCCATTGGCTACCGCATCAGCTGGCCCGACCAGTGGCTGCAGGTGGTGCCCCTCAGTGCCATGGCCCAGGTGAGCGAGGAGCGCCAACTGATCCGCACCACCCTCTACCTGGTGAGCCCGGCGCTGCGCGCACCGGACACGGCCCGCTCCCTGCTCTACTCCGCCAGCCACGATCACCTGTTCCGCCCTGGGGCCCGTTGAGCGAGGCCGGCGAGGCCATGTTTTAAGCTCACAGGGCGCGAGCGATCAGCGCACGCGGGCGATTAGCACAGTGGTAGCGCACTTCCTTCACACGGAAGGGGTCACTGGTTCGAATCCAGTATCGCCCATTTTTCTGCGGCGGTGACCACGTTGGAGAGCGGCCTCACCCCAGCCCTGGAAAGCCTGGGCAGCAGCCTGCGGGAAGCCCGTCTCAGCCGCGGCCTCGAGCTGGCCCAGCTGGCGGCCCAGCTGCGCATGGGCGAAGAACAGCTGCAGGCCCTCGAACAGGCCGACCAGAACCGCCTGCCCGAACTGGTGTTCGTGATCGCCCAGGCGCGCCGGGTGGCCAGCTGCCTCGGGGTGGACATTGACCCCCTGGTGGCCCCCCTCAAGCGCGGTGGCTTCACGATCAAGCCCGCGCCGGCGCCGCTGGCGGGGTCTGAACACCAGAGTGACGAGCGCCGCCCCAGCCGCCTCACCGCCAGCCAGTACACCGAGGCCAAGGCCTCGGAGCGTCACCGCCCCGGCCCCCTCAAGCGCCTGGCGCAGCTG
>JBEBCX010000175.1:0-3756 GCA_041157425.1 Cyanobacteriota bacterium
AACGCAGCGAGGGGGGGGTAGCCACGGCACCACTAGCTTGGAGCGCTCAAGTTATGGCAGGGGGCGGCCCCAGCGCGACCGATGAGCAAAGCCCTGCGCGTGGTGGTGCCCCCCCACCCCCTGATCGGCCACTGGCTCACGCTGCTGCGCGACCACCAGACCCCTTCAGCCCTGTTTGCCACCGCCATGGGGGAACTGGGGCGCTGGCTCACCTATGAAGCCCTGCGGGACTGGATCCCCTACCAGCGCGTCTCGGTGGAGACGCCCATGGCCCGCACCGAGGGCACGGTGGTGGATGCGTCGGTGCCGCTGCTGGCGGTGCCGATGCTCAGCGGCGGCCTGGGGCTCTGGGAGGGGGCGCGCACGGTGTTGCCCCATGCGGCCCTGGCCCCTGTGGCCCTCCAGCCCGATGGCCACGGGGGGATCCACTGCGGGTTCAGTGCCCTCCCCGAGGCGATTCCTGAGCGGGCCGGCGTGTTGGTGTTTGCCCCCCAGGTGGCGTCCGCCGCACGGTTGATCCATCTGCTGGAGTTGCTGGAGGCGAAGGGGGTGCAGGGGCTGCGGGTGCGGGTGATCACCACCGTGGCCGCCAGCCCCGGCCTCAAACAGCTGGGGGAGCGCTTCGGCGATCTCACCCTCTACACCGGCTGCATCGATGCGGAGTTGGATGGTGAGGGCCGCATCCTTCCCGGTGTGGGCGATGCCGAAGGGCGGCTGTGTGGCCTCAACGGCTCGGCCTTCGTAGGCTGAGGCAACACCGACGGCAAGCGTCAACAGCAATGGCACGTGAGAGCGGCTCCGGATCCCTGGGCACCCTGGTGGCGGGGGCGGTGATCGGTGCTGCGGGCCTGGCCTGGTGGCTGTTGTCGGAGGCGGAACGGCGCCAGCAGCGCTCCAGGCAGGAACGCAACCTGCGGCTGAGCCGCCTCAGCGGCACCGAGGAGGAGGCTCTCGAGCTGAATCGTGACGGCATGCGGGCGGGTCTGGACTCCGGCCAGGAGATCCAGCTCCAGGACAAGGTGCAGCAGCTCAACCAGGCCATTGAGGATGTGCGCCGCCAGTTGGAGGGGCTCACCCCCCAGAACTGAGCCCGCGATGGGGGGACGCCGCACCGCTCGGTAGGTTGCTGGAACGACTCCGCCGCAGCCATGCTTCGCTCCGCCGCGATCACCCAGGGGATCCAGCGCTCCCCCAACCGCGCCATGTTGCGGGCGGTGGGCTTCGGCGACGCTGACTTCACCAAGCCGATCATTGGCATCGCCAACGGCTACAGCACCATCACCCCCTGCAACCTGGGGCTGAACGAGCTGGCCCAGCGCGCTGAGCAGGCGGCCCATGGGGCCGGGGCGATGCCGCAGCTGTTCGGCACGATCACCGTGAGCGACGGCATCTCCATGGGCACCGAGGGGATGAAGTATTCCCTGGTGAGCCGTGAGGTGATCGCCGACTCGATCGAAACCGCCTGCAACGGCCAGAGCATGGACGCGCTGCTCGCCATCGGCGGCTGCGACAAGAACATGCCCGGCGCCATGCTCGCCATGGCGCGCATGAACATCCCGTCGATCTTCGTGTACGGCGGCACCATCAAGCCCGGCAAACTCGGCGCCTGCGACCTCACCGTGGTGAGCGCCTTCGAAGCGGTGGGCCAGTACAGCGGTGGCCGCATCGATGAGCAGGAGCTCACGGCGATTGAGAAAAACGCCTGTCCTGGAGCCGGCAGTTGCGGCGGCATGTTCACCGCCAACACGATGAGCGCCGCCTTCGAGGTGCTTGGGCTGAGCCTGCCCTACAGCTCCACCATGGCCGCTGAGGATGCGGAGAAGGCGGACAGCGCCGCCCGCAGTGCCGAAGTGCTGGCGGCCGCGATCGCAGCGGACATCCGGCCCCGCGATCTGCTCACCCGCAAGGCCTTTGAAAACGCCATCAGCGTGATCATGGCGGTGGGCGGCTCCACCAACTCCGTGCTGCACCTGCTGGCCGTGGCCCGCACCGCCGGAGTCGAGCTCAGCATCGACGATTTCGAGATGATCCGTCAGCGGGTGCCCGTGATCTGTGACCTCAAGCCCAGTGGCCGCTACGTGACGGTGGATCTGCACAGGGCCGGAGGGATCCCGCAGGTGATGAAGCTGCTGCTGGATGCGGGCCTGCTCCATGGCGACTGCCGCACCATCGAGGGCAAGACCCTCAACGAGGTGTTGGCGGATGTGCCCGCCCAACCCCCCGCCGGTCAGGACGTGATTCGTCCCCTCAGCAACCCGCTCTATGCCAAGGGTCACCTGGCAATCCTCAAGGGCAACCTGGCGGAAGAGGGTGCCGTGGCCAAGATCAGCGGGGTCAAGAATCCTGTGATCACCGGCCCGGCACGGGTGTTTGAAAGCGAGGAAAGCTGCCTGGCCGCCATCCTCGACAAACAGATCAACCCTGGGGATGTGGTGGTGGTTCGCAACGAAGGCCCCGTCGGCGGGCCTGGCATGCGCGAAATGCTGAGCCCCACGGCGGCCATCGTGGGGCAGGGCCTGCTGGATTCCGTGGCCCTGATCACCGACGGCCGCTTCTCCGGTGGATCCTTCGGCTTGGTGATCGGCCACATCGCACCGGAAGCCGCCGTGGGCGGCACCATCGGCCTGGTGCAGGAGGGCGACAGCATCACCGTGGATGCCAACCGCCTGCTGATTCAACTCAATGTCGATGGGGCCACCCTGGCCCAGCGGCGGCAGGCCTGGGTGGCACCGGAGCCCCGCTACCGCACGGGGGTGCTGGGCAAGTACGCACGGCTGGTGAGCTCCAGCAGCAAGGGGGCCGTCACGGATCCTGTGGACTGAGCAGGGCGCGCACCCGCCGGCAGAAGGCCTCCAAGGGGGCGCCGTCGGCGGGGCGCTCACAGCGCTCACCGCTGCTGGCCTGCATCCACACCGCATGGTTGCCGTGCCATAGCAATGGCGCCTGTTCATTGCCCAGTTGGGTGAGCATCAGGTTGAGGTCGTCGCCGCTGCGGTAGATCTCCAACTCAAGGTCGCGATCGGGCACACGCGCTCCCTCGGCATCGCGGGCCTCGATCCGCAGGCAGCAATCGCTGCAATCGCCAATGCTCTGCGGTTCGGCACCACTGAGCCGCACCGCATGGTGGAGGGGCTTGAGGCAGAGGTCAGCCGCCTTGGCCAGCAGCTCCAGGAGGGGGGCCTCGGGGTTCATGGCCGCTGCATCAGGGCACGGCACGGATGGAGCGCACCAGCAAGCGCAATGGCCCCGGTCGGAAGCCTGGGTTGCGGCCGCCGATGTCGCCGAACTTGGAATGCAGGATCTGCAGGCGCGTGATGCCGGCGGCATCGAAGCGCACCGGAAGCCCCACGGGTGTGGCCCGCACGCTGGGGGTGAGCCGGTTGAGGGGAATGGTGACCACGGAAGTGCCCGTGGCCTGGGTGGAAAACTCCGCCACCCAGCGCAAACCACCGGGGATCAACTCCGTGAGCCCCGCCACACCGTCACGGCAGGCCACGGCGAGCTTGTAGCGGCGTCCGTCACCATCGAGCTCCAGCTCCAGGGCGCCATAGGCGGAGAGATCCAGCGGCGGATCAAACACCGGTGAGCGGCAGCTCACGAAACCACCGCCCTCGGGCTCCACAAAGGCCTCGAGCACCAGACCGGCACTGGTGGCCTGCACACCACCGCGGCTACGGCCGCCCATGATCGTGTCGTTGAGGGCTTGCCAGCCGGCGAAACCATCGCCGCTGGCAATCGGCAGAGAAGCGAGCATCA
>JBEBCX010000176.1:0-3725 GCA_041157425.1 Cyanobacteriota bacterium
TGCCGCTGGGGGGTGGTGCTGGGCTTGGCGGTCACCGCCGGGGCGGCTGCCCTGCAGGGGGATGGCCCCGCCCGCAGCCTGCTGTTCTGGCATCTGCTGGCGGCCAGCGCCGGCCTGCTGGGGTTTGAGGGCACCAGCGCCCTGGCGGAGCGGCTGCTGGGCAAGCCGGCCCTGGGGTTGGGGGACGCCAAATTGGCGGCCCTGCTGGGGGCCTGGCTGGGGCTCACCGGCCTCGGGCTGGCCACCCTGCTGGCGGTGTTCGGCGGTGCCCTGGTGGGGCTGATCGGCCTGGCCAGCGGGCGGCTGCAACGGGGCCAGCCCGTTCCCTTCGGCCCGTTCCTGGCCTGCGGCGGCCTGGCGGTGTGGTGCACCGGCAACGACCTGTGGCTGCAACAGCTGGGGGGCCTGCTGGGCTGGAACGCCCTTTAATGGACTGACTTCCCTGTGTCACGGACACCGGCTGCCCGCATGTCCCTGTTCGACTGGTTCGCCGACCGCCGCAAAACCGCCCCGGCGGTGCGCAATGCCCAGGAGGTGAACGAGGAGGACGGCCTCTGGAGCAAATGCCCCGAGTGCGGCCTGGTGGTGTACCGCAAGGATCTGGCCGCCAACGCCAGCGTGTGCAGCGGCTGCGGCTACCACCACCGCATCTTCAGCGAGGAGCGCATCCGCCTGATCGCCGATGAGGGCAGCTTTGAGCAGCTCGACGCCGATCTCTGCCCCACCGATCCCCTCGCCTTCAAGGACCGCCGCAGCTACGCCGACCGCATCCGCGACACCCAGCGCTCCACCGGCCTCAAGGATGGGGTGATCACGGGGCTCTGCCGCGTGGAGGGTCGCCCCCTGGCCCTGGGGGTGATGGATTTCCGCTTCATGGGCGGCTCCATGGGCTCGGTGGTGGGGGAGAAGCTCACCCGCCTGATCGAGCAGGCCACCGCCCGCCGCTACCCGGTGCTGATCGTGTGCGCCTCCGGCGGTGCCCGCATGCAGGAGGGGATGCTGTCGCTGATGCAGATGGCCAAGATCTCCGGCGCCCTCGACCGGCACCGCCAGGCCAACCTGCTCTACATGCCGCTGCTCACCCACCCCACCACCGGGGGGGTCACCGCCAGCTTCGCCATGCTCGGCGACCTGATCCTGGCGGAACCGAAGGCGCTGATCGGGTTCGCCGGCCGGCGGGTGATCGAGCAGACGCTGCGCGAAAAGCTGCCGGACGATTTCCAGACCGCCGAATACCTGCGCGACCACGGCTTCGTGGACCACATCGTGCCCCGCACCAAGCTGCGCAGCACCCTCTCCAGCCTGATGGCGATCCACGGCTGCGCCAAGCCGGTGGCCGCTTGATGGCACGGTTGCTGGCGGCCCTCGCCACCGCCCTCGCCACCGCGCTGCTGCTGTGGCTGACCCCCGTGGCCCCCGCCATGGCCGGCCCGGTGGATTGGCACGAGCTGCCCGCCAGCGAGGAAGGGCGCCAGTGGTGGGATGCGGGCAGCCTGCGCCTCAACCGCGACGGCAACCTCACGGTGCTCAGCCGCTTTCAGCCGGCACCCCCCAACGAGAAGAACAGCGAGCTGTACGTGATGGAGATCGACTGCGGCCAGGACCTGTTCCGCGACACCTCCATCAACGGCATCCCCCAATGGGGCAGCAGCTGGCAGGTGGCCGCCGGCGATGGCCTGATCGAGGCCACCATCAAGGCCGTCTGCGCCGCCGGCGTCGACCTGCTGGCAGGCTCCTGATCAGCCCCCACCCACCCCTGTGACCGCAGCAGTCCCAAGCATCCCCACGCACCAACGGCCCCTGGGGGTGGCCCTGGTGGGCCTGGGGTTCGGGGAGAAGGTGCACCTGCCGGCGCTGCGGGATTGCCCGCTCACCGAACCGGTGGCCCTGTGGCACCACCGGCCCGAGCGGCTGCAGCAGGCCTGCACCGCCTCGGGCCTGCCGGGTTTTGAGCGCTACGACGCCCTGCTCGACGACCCGCGTGTGCAGGCCCTGGTGATCGCCACGCCCCCCGAACCGCGCTTTGCCCTGGCCCAGGCCGCCATCGCCGCCGGCAAGCACCTGCTGCTGGAGAAACCGGTGGCCCTGGAGGCCAGCCAGATCGAGGAGCTGCAGCGCCAGGCCCTGGCGGCCGGGGTGACCGTGGCGGTGGATTTCGAATACCGGGCCGTGCCCGCCTTCCAGCAGCTGGCGGCGCTGCTGCGGCAGGGGGCCGTGGGGGACCCCTGGCTGGTGAAACTGGATTGGCTGATGGGCAGCCGCGCCGACGCCAGCCGCCCCTGGAACTGGTATTCCCAGCGGGCCGCCGGCGGTGGGGTGCTGGGCTCCCTCGGCACCCACGCCTTCGACACCCTGCACTGGCTGGTGGGCCCCACCCGGGCGGTGAGCGCCCTGCGCAGCACCGCCATTGCGGAGCGCCCCCTGGCCGACGGCAGCGGCCGCATGGGCGCTGTGGATGCCGAAGACATCGCCCTGCTGCAGCTGGAGCTGGACACGGGCGCCAGCGTTTGCGTGCCGGCCCAGGTGAGCCTGGCGGCGGTGACCCGGCCCGGCCGGGGCTACTGGATCGAGGTGTACGGCAGCGAGGGCAGCCTGGTGCTGGGCTCCCCCAACCAGGCCGACTACGTGCACGGCTTCCAGCTGTGGCGCTCCCGCGGTGGGGGTGAACGGCTGGAGCTGGCCCCCGATCCCGCCCTGGCCTTCGCCAGCACCTGGCCCGATGGCCGCGTGGCCCCGGTGCGGCGGCTGATCCAGTGGTGGGCCGAGGCCGCCCTGGAGCGGCGCCCCATGGTGCCGGGGCTCGGCGAAGCGGTGCTCAGCCAACGGGTCTGCGACCGGGCCCTGCAGGCGGCCGACAGTGGACTGCGGCAGCCGCTCTGAGGGCGGGGGCCCCTGAAAAGGCGCCAGTTAGGATCCCCCGCATTCCCAACACGGTTTCTCCCCATGGCGCTCGTTCCGCTTCGGCTGCTGCTCGACCACGCCGCTGAAAACGGCTACGGCATCCCTGCCTTCAACGTGAACAACCTGGAGCAGGTGCAGTCGATCATGGAGGCGGCCTACGAAACCGACTCCCCGGTGATCCTGCAGGCCTCCCGCGGTGCCCGCCAGTACGCCGGCGAGAGCTTCCTGCGCCACCTGATCCTGGCCGCCGTGGAGACCTACCCGGACATCCCGGTGGTGATGCACCAGGACCACGGCAACAGCCCCGCCACCTGCTACGGCGCCGCCGCCAACGGCTTCACCTCCGTGATGATGGACGGCTCGCTGATGGCCGACGCCAAGACCCCGGCCAGCTACGAGTACAACGTGGCCGTCACCAAGGAAGTGGTGGATGTGGCCCACGCCATCGGCGTGAGCGTGGAGGGTGAGCTGGGCTGCCTGGGCTCCCTGGAAACCGGCATGGGCGAAGCCGAGGACGGCCATGGTTTCGAGGGCAAGCTCGACCACAGCCAGCTGCTGACCGACCCCGCCGAGGCCGCCGACTTCGTGGCCAAAACCAAGGTGGATGCCCTGGCCATCGCCATCGGCACCAGCCACGGCGCCTACAAGTTCACCCGCAAGCCCACCGGTGAAGTGCTGGCCATCAGCCGCATCGCCGAGATCCACAAGGCCATCCCCAACACCCACCTGGTGATGCACGGCTCCTCCTCGGTGCCCCAGGAGTGGCTGGACATGATCAACAAGTTCGGTGGTGCCATCCCCGAGACCTACGGCGTGCCCGTGGA
>JBEBCX010000177.1:0-3718 GCA_041157425.1 Cyanobacteriota bacterium
TCGCAGGGGTCGCCATCGATCATCAGCACCTCCCCCGGGCGCACGGAACCTTCGAACAGCAGCCACAGGCCGCTCACGAAATTGGAGAACACCTCCTTGACGCCAAAGCCCAACCCCACCGACAGGCCCCCCGCGATGGCGAGCAGGGCCGTGGCGTTGAAGCCCACATGGAAGGCGATCGCCAGGATCCCGATCCCCACCACCGAGTAGCGCAGGATCAGCTCCAGGGCCTTGCGGCTGCCTTCACTGATCCCCAGAAACCTGTGGGCAAGCCAGGCCATCGCCGCCGCGGGCGGCCCCGAGCCCAGCAGCAGCAAATAGACCACCAGCAGCGAGCTGAACACCTTGCCCAGCTCGATCGAGGTGCCGAACAGCTGCCCCACCGGGATCACCGCCAGGTCGCTGACGCTGTCGAGCTTGTCGATCAGCACCAGGGTGGCCGCGAGCAGGTACAGCGGCCGCAGCAGCCGGCTGAGCAGTTGATGCACGCGCTCCTCGGGTAGCCAGCGCCGCAACAACACCTCCAACAACTGCAGCAGGTTCCAGCCCAGCCAAACGGCGGCCAGGAACCGCAGCAGGCCATGGGCGTGTTGTGCTGCGGGCAGCAGCAGGCTGAACACCAGCGCCAGGCATGGGCCGCAGATGGCCAGCAGCAGGTTGCGCCAGCGCCGTCGCAGGCCAGTGGCGGCGATGCGGGGCCGCAGCAGCCGGCGCATCAGAAGTAGCGCCGCCCCGAAGGCCAGCAGCTGCAGCAGCACTTCGCCGCGCTCCAGATACCCCAGCCAGCCCAGGGCTTCGCGCACCAGATCCCTCATTGCCGCCTCCGCAGGATCGCGATCAGCCGCTCGGTGGCCAGATCCGGTTCCAGCAACCCGAACAGCACGGGCACCATCACGTTCTTGTCCAGCTCCAACATGCGCGTGTCGTCCTGGTGCACGTCCGCTAGCAGGGGTTCCGCCCCGCGGGCCTGCTGACGGGCTTGCACCATCGCCGCCAACACACCGGAGCTCTGCACCGGGATGCTCACGTGGGGGTTGGTGGGCAGAAAGCTGAGGGTGTCGAGGGTGAAGCCGCGCTGCACCAGCGGCCCCACGCTGAAGTGGATCAATTGCAGGCTCATCTCCCGCTGGGCGGCGCTGGAGTTGCGCCCCAGGGCCAGCACCCGCAGCCGGTTCACGGGGCTGGCGGCATGGGCAGGGCCATTGGGAAGTGTGGTGACCCCCAGGTGAGGGCCGAGCTTGCGCCGCAACAGATCGAGGTCGCCGCTGCTGCAGCTCACCCAGGCCACGCTGCCCCGGCTGAGGCCGTGGCGCAGGTCGGTCTGGGTGGGCATGAAGGACACCCGTTGTTGATCGCTGGCCTGCTGCAACCATGCGAACCAGCTGCGGATGCGGGCCCGATCCAGGGGGGTGGGTTGACGCCCCAGGGCCGCATCGGTGAGCCCCGGAATGGCGCCGAAGGCCCCCGCGGTCCACATCAGCTGGCGGGTCTCCATTGCCAGGCCCACCGGCACGCCGGCGGCACTGGTCTCCAGCAGTCCGCTCAAGGTGGTGGGGGGCTGGCGCAGCTGGCGCTTGTCGTAGCAGGCCAACTGGGGGAAAAGGATGATCGGCTGCCCAGCCACCTGGCCTTGGCGGTTGCGCACCCGGGCCATCAGCGCCGGGCTGCTGTCGTTGCGCAGCTCGGGCGTTTCAGGGATCGGATCCACCAGGCCGGCCTGCAGCAGGCTCGTGGCGCTGTCGGCGCCGGTGAACACCAGGTCGGGCCCCAGGCCGGCTCGATCGCGGATCTGCAGGTGCTGGCGCAGCTGGTCTTCCGGGTAGAGCGACAGCTGCACCAGCACGTTGGGGTGAAGGCGCTGGAAGTCGCGCACCAGCAGGTTGAAGCGCTGGCGAAACAGGGCCGCGTTGTCGCTGGTGAGGTTGGTTTCGTCCTGAACGGACACCGCCACGTAGAGCATCACCGGCAGCTCCCGGCGGATGGCGGCACAACCCCCCAGCAGTGCCGCCAGGCCCGCCAGGGCCGCTAGTGCGTCCCGGGGCCGCAGTCTTGGGGCCGCCCGCCGCCGATTCAGCAAACCAGGCAGGCCCACGGCACGCCCCAGCTGGGCTGATCATCCTCCAGGCCAGCCCCTTTTGCGAGCATGGCCGGATTGCCCGTAACCCCCGCCGTGACCGACGCCCTGCCCAAGACCTACGACCCGGTGGGCACCGAGGCCCGCTGGCAACGGGCCTGGGAGCAGAGCGGCGCCTTCCACCCCGATCCGGCCGCCCCCGGTGAACCGTTCTCGGTGGTGATCCCGCCGCCGAACGTGACCGGCAGCCTGCACATGGGCCATGCCTTCAACACGGCCCTGATCGACACGGTCGTGCGCTTCCAGCGCCTGCAAGGCAAGAACGTGCTGTGTCTGCCCGGCACCGACCACGCCTCGATCGCGGTGCAGACCATCCTTGAGCGGCAGCTCAAGGCGGAGGGCCTGCGCAAAGAGGATCTCGGCCGTGAGGCCTTCCTGGAGAAGGCCTGGCAGTGGAAGGCCGAGAGCGGCGGCACGATCGTGGGCCAGCTGCGGCGCCTCGGCTACTCCGTGGATTGGCAGCGGGAGCGCTTCACCCTCGACGGCGGCTGCAGTGCGGCGGTGGTGGAGGCCTTCAACCGGCTGCACGAGCAGGGGCTGATCTACCGCGGTGAATACCTGGTGAATTGGTGCCCCGCTTCGGGTTCGGCGGTGAGCGACCTGGAGGTGGAGATGAAGGAGGTGGATGGCCACCTCTGGCACTTCCGCTATCCGTTGAGCAGCGGTGGGGGCTTCCTGGAGGTGGCCACCACCCGTCCGGAAACCCTGCTGGGGGACACCGCCGTGGCGGTGAACCCCAAGGATCCCCGCTATGCCGCCCTGGTGGGCCAGACCCTCACCCTGCCGCTGGTGGGCCGCCAGATTCCGATCGTGGCCGACGACCACGTGGATGCGGCCTTCGGCACCGGCTGCGTGAAGGTGACCCCCGCCCACGACCCCAACGACTTCGCCATTGGCCAGCGCCACAACCTGCCGCTGATCACGGTGATGGCCAAGGACGGCTCCATGAACGACGTCGCCGGTCGCTTCGCGGGGCTGGATCGCTTCGACGCCCGCCAGGCGGTGGTGGCGGCCATGGAGGCGGAGGGGTTCCTGGTGAAGGTGGAGGACTACCGCCACAGCGTGCCCTTTTCCGACCGCGGCAAGGTGCCGGTGGAGCCCCTGCTCTCCACCCAGTGGTTTGTCAAAACCGAGCCCCTGGCGGCCCGCTGCCGCGAGGCGCTCGAGAACGCCGATCCCCGCTTCGTGCCGGAGCGCTGGAGCAAGGTCTACCGCGATTGGCTCACCGACATCCGCGACTGGTGCATCTCCCGCCAGCTGTGGTGGGGCCACCGCATCCCCGCCTGGTTTGTGGTGAGTGAAACCGGCGGCCAGATCACCGACACCACCCCCTACGTGGTGGCCCGCGATGCCGAGGAGGCCCGCGCCAAGGCTGAAGCCCAGTTCTCCGGCGGCACCCATGCCCATCCGCTGGTGCTGGAGCAGGACCCCGACGCCCTCGACACCTGGTTCTCCAGCGGCCTCTGGCCCTTCTCCACCCTCGGCTGGCCGGATCAGAACGCCGCCGATCTGGCCCGTTGGTATCCCACCAGCGTGCTGGTGACGGGCTTCGACATCATCTTTTTCTGGGTGGCCCGGATGACG
>JBEBCX010000178.1:0-3696 GCA_041157425.1 Cyanobacteriota bacterium
CGGCGATCAGCCGCAGGTGCGCCCTGTGAATGAGCTGGAATCCGTGCGCCTGCTGCAGCAGGTGAGCGCCTTCAACCGCGGCGAGGATCCGGTCAACGGTTCCCTGCCCGATGGCCCCACGGCCCTGTTCGCCGGTGCCGCCGCCGACCCCCAGAGCCCCAGCTGGAGCGGTCTGAAGAGCCGCATCCTGCGCAAGCAGGAGGCCGGCGCCCGCTTCCTGCAGACCCAGATGGTGATGGACCTCGACAGCCTCAAGCGGTTCGTCGGCGAGATCACTGGCCCCCTGGGGCTGCCGGTGCTGGCGGGGGTGTTTCTGTTGAAGTCGGCCAAGAACGCCGCCTTCATCAACCGGGCCGTGCCCGGGGCCAACATCCCGCAGGCGGTGATCGATCGCCTGGCCGCCGCGGCTGATCCCGCCGATGAGGGGATCAGCATCGCCGCCGAGCAGGTGGCCCGTTACGCCGCCGTGGCCCAGGGGGTGCACCTGATGGCCGTCAAGGCTGAGGAGCGTATTCCACTGATCCTGGAGCGGGCCGGGATCAGCTCGCGTTGCTGATCGCCAGGTCGGTGCCGAGCAGTTCGGCCAGGGCCTTCTGCTGGGGGGATGGGGCGATGTGGTCCTGGCGGCGCACGTCGGTGATCAGCCAGTCGAGGGCCGCTTCCTGCAGGTCGAAGTGGTCGCCGTTGCGGTCCACGCAGTAGCGGCCGAACACCAGCTTCTCCACCAGGCGCACGCCGGGGCCGATGCGGGAGTAGTCAAAGATGATCGAGTTGTCGATCGTGGCGCCCTCGCAGATGTGGCAGCTGGGGCCGATCATCGCGGGGCCGATGATCGTGGCGCCGTCCTCGATGCGGGTCATGCCCCCCACGTAGATGGGGCCCTCCACGTTGATCTTGTCCCAGTTGGCGGCCACGTTGAGGCCGGCGAAGATGCCCGGCCGCACCTCCTTGCCGGGGATCTGCACCTGGCGCACTTGGCCCTGGAGCACGCTGCGGATCGCCTGCCAGTAGTCGGGCACCTTGCCGATGTCCACCCACTCGAATTCCATCGGCAGGGCGTAGAAGGCGGCGCCGTCCTCCACCAGCCGGGGGAACAGATCGGAGCCGATGTCGAACGGCACCCCGGCGGGCACGTAATCGAGCACCTCGGGCTCGAAGATGTAGATGCCGGTGTTGATCATGTCGCTGGCGGCCTCATCCACCGCCGGCTTCTCCTGGAAGGAGCGCACCCGGCCGTCGTCGTCGGTCACCACCACGCCGTAGCTGCTCACCTGCTCCCGGGGCACCCGCTTGGTGATCAGGCTGGCCATGGCCCCCTTGGCCTTGTGGCGCCGCACCGCCTCGCTGAGGTCGAGGTCGATCAGGGCGTCGCCGCAGAGCACCACGAAGGTGTCGTCGAAGAAGCGCTGGAAGGTTTGGATCTTCTTGAGGCCGCCGGCGGAGCCCATGGCATCGCCGATCAGTTCGCCGTCTTCAATGCGGCCTTCAAAGCTGTAGGCGATTTCCACGCCGAAGCGCTGGCCATCGCGGAAGTAGTTCTCAATTTCCTCAGCCAGGTGCGACACGTTCACCATGATTTCGGTGAATCCGTGTTCCCTCAGCAGCTCCAACAGAAACTCCATCACGGGTTTCTGAAGGATGGGGATCATCGGTTTGGGGATGGTGTGGGTGATCGGTCGCACCCGGGTCCCCTTCCCGGCCGCCAGGATCATCGCCTTCATCGGCGCTGTCTGCTTTCGGTGAGTGGCGCCACCCTAGGCAATGGCCTCAGGCGGCAACCGCCTCCCGAGACGGCCCCCGAGCTGACCCCAACTCCGCGGGCAGGGGCAGTTGCACGCTCTCCTGTTCGATCAGCAGCCGCTTGAGCTGCAGCGGCCCGAACAGGCCCCCCTGCTGTTCCAGTTCCACCTTGCCCTGGGAGCACAGGAACAGCAGGGCCCAGAACACCCCCACCCGATCGCAGTCGAGGTCGGCGGGGGCGGTGGCGGCCCAGGCCTCCACCAGGCTGTCGAAGGCCATCCACTCCAGGGCCTCCGGCCGCTGCAGCAGGAACTGGCTGAGGGCCGCGGTGGTTTCCGGCAGCTTTTCTCGGTGGGCCAGGGCCGCCACTTGCTCGATCACCGCCCGGTCGCTGAAGCGCTTGCTGCGCTGGCGCTGGCGCACCTTGCCTTCTTCTTGCTCCAGCCGCTCGGCGATCTCCTCGAGCTGGCGGATCAGTTCCCCGAGGGTCACCGGCCGCTGCAGGGGCGGCGGCGCCACGGGCCGCCGCAGCAGGTGGCGCTCCGGCCGCCGCGGCAGTTCCACCCCGGGGCTGATCAGCCAACCCTGGCCTTCGGCGTCGAAGTCGTAGCTGAAGTCCTCCTCGAGGGCCGGCTCCGGCGGGAAGGTTTGGGCCTCCAGCACTTCGGCCTTGAGGCTCACCAGCATGGAGGCGGCCAGAAAGGCTTCGCTGGTTTCGGCCAGATCCTGCTCGTAGCTGCCGCCGTGGCCCATGGCTGCCACCAGGCGCGGCACCTCGATGCGTTGGCGCAGCTGGTCGAGGAAGCCGTCCACGACGGCGATCACATCCACGTCCCAGGGGTCGAGCTCACCCCGTTCGGCCGCGTCCTGCAGCAGCCGGATGGCCAGTCTGGCGCCAGCTGTGGCCAAGGATCAGCCTGGACTGGTCCCAAGGTACCGGCTTTTAGGCCGCTTCGCTCTGGGCGGAGCTCTCTCCAGCCGCCGGCAGCAGCGACAGCTGGGCGTCCACGGTGGCGCGGTAGCGCTCCACGTCCTGCTCCAGTTCACGGATGCGCACCTGCTGGGCCTCCAGTTCACCGGGATTGATCTGGCTTTCCACGCGCTTCACCACCCCGGTCCACACCGCAAACACCCAGGCGGCGGTGGCGCCGATGCCCCCCACCAGCAGCAGCAGCGCCGCCAGGGGCATGGTGGTGCTGAGGCCAGGCAGAAACTTCACCGTGGTGGAGGCGGTGTTCTCCAGGGTGAACATCACCATCGCCAGGCCGAAACTGAAGATCAGCAGGAAATTCAGCTGCTTCATCGCTGGGTGAGCGGTGGGTTGGGGTGCCCGAGGCTACGAAGGTCGCCCCGATCGTGCACGCCGTTTCGCCCCTCAGCAGAGCTTCGTTACCCGAGCCCCGGAGCCCGCAGCGGCGCCTGCCGGATCAGGGCCGCGGAACCGCTGGGGGCGTTGAGGGCCTGAACGGCTCGGGTGTCGAGACCCACCAGCTGCTCCATCGAGGCGCGGTAGGTGTCGGTCATCAAGCGGGGGTAGAGCCCGATGCCGATGATCGGCACCAGCAGGCAGCCAATGATGTAGATCTCGCGCGGTTCCGCATCCACCAGGTGGGTGTGGGCCACCAGTTCGGCCTTTTCCTTGCCGTAGAAGATTTCCCGCAGCATCGAGAGCAGGTAGATCGGTGTGAGGATCACCCCGATGGCCGCCAGGCCCGTGATCACCACACGGAAGGGCAGGGTGTAGGCCTCGTCGGTGGCAAAGCCCACGAACACCATCAGTTCACTCACAAAGCCGCTCATGCCCGGCAGGGCCAGGGAGGCCAGGGAGCACACGGTCCAGAGCGCGAACATCTTGCGCATCGCCTGGCCCACACCCCCCATCTCATCGAGCTGCAGGGTGTGGGTGCGGTCGTAGGTGGCCCCCACCAGGAAGAACAGCGAGGCGCCGATCAGGCC
>JBEBCX010000179.1:0-3670 GCA_041157425.1 Cyanobacteriota bacterium
GCCATCGGCGGTGTGTTTCTGTGGCACTCTCCTCACGGTCACCCGCACTGGGCGTTACCCAGCAAGCCTGGCCATTGGGGAGCCCGGACTTTCCTCAACTGGGCCTGACGACCCAGTCGCGATCACCTCGCCTGCTTTCAAACCCCATAATGCCGATGCGGCCTGGCCGCGAGGGGCTGTAGCTCAGCCGGATAGAGCGACGGTTTCCTAAACCGTAGGTCGTGGGTTCGAGTCCCGCCAGCCCCGCTTGCTTCTGCTGGATTGGTTTGTGGATCGGTAGCCCCCACTACCGGTGGTGGGGTGCCGAACGGAGCCACTGCCGCTAGCGTGGCTGCAGTTGCCACGGGGCCATGGCACAGCTGCATGATCTCCGGCTCAGATTGTTGGTGCAACAGGAGAGCGAGCGCATCGTCGACACCCTCCCCGACGGGCTCGACCTCTCCGTGATCCAGGCCCGCTGCCTCTGCTGGCTGGCGCTGTTGGCGGAAGCCCATGAGGACAGCGCCAACGACGCCGTGGCCGAAGGCGACACAGACCAGGCCATGGCCTGGTTCGCCGATTCGATGCGCCTCCGGGATGTGATCCAGGTGGTGAGCTCCATCGAGATCCCGATCCCCGGGGCCTGCGAGGACGACGACAGCGATGACGGCATCAGTGCCGACAGCGAAGGCCCACTGGCGGCTTGATGCCATGATGGGTTCTTAGACGCCACGGGAACGCGGTGCCGGAAGAGCCCTGCCAATGCCCTGATTGCCAGCGGTTCTACCGGGAACACGATCGCCTGATCCGTGAAAATCCCACCCTGCGTCAGCAGCAGGAATTGAGCTGGGCGGCGTTGCAGTCGTTCCGCACCCTGGCGGGGCGCGTGCTGGAAGACCTCCAGAAAAACCAGCCCGACGCCGATCCGGCCCTGGCGGCCGCCGCCCCCGCTGCGGCCACCTCCAGCAACGCCCACGACGGCGACCAGGACGGCGATCAGGACGCCATGGCCCAGGCCCTGGCGGACCTCGAAAACATCAACGCCCATCTGTTCTCGATCGAGGCCCTGATGGAGCGCATCTTTGATGTGCGTGTGCCCGAGGCGGTGGAGCAGAAGTTCCGCGAGCTGGCGGGCGAGCTGGCCCCCGATCCCCTCAACGCCGATCGGCTGCGGCTCAACCGCCTGCTGCACCAAACGCCGGATCTGCCGGACCGCTGAGCTGGGCCCGCCGCAGCAGCCTGGCGATCATCCCTTCCTCATCTGCGGGGATCTGCCGCCAGCGCACCGGCCCCAGCCAGGCCATCTGTTCGCGTAGCTCCTCCAGCAGCTGCGGGTCGTTGGCGCCGATGCCACCGCTGAGGGCGATCTGATCCACGCCCCCCAGGCTGGCGGCCATGGCCCCGATCCCCTTGCGCAACTGATGCAGGAACACCGCCAGGGCCAGTTGGGCCCCGCTGTGGCCGCTGGCGGCCGCTTGCCGCAGCTCCCGCCAGTCGCCGCTGAGCCCTGAGAGGCCCAGCAGGCCGCTGCCCTGCTGCAAGCCCCGCTCCAGCTGCTCAAGGCTGAGCCCCTGCCGTTGCAGGTGCAGCAGCAGCCCGGGATCCACCGAGCCGCTGCGGCTGGCCATCACCAACCCCTCCAGGGGGGTGAACCCCATGGTGGTGTCGATGCTGATGCCATCGCGGATGGCGGCCAGGGAGCAGCCGGCCCCCAGGTGGGCGCTGATCAGCCGCGGGCAGGGGGCCGCTTCGGCCAGGTGTTGGTGGTTGAGGCCGTGGAAGCCGTAGCGGCGAACGCCCGGTGGGCGCCAGCTCGCCGGCAGGGCATAGGTGCGGGCCTCCGGCGGCAGGGTGGCGTGGAAGGCGGTGTCGAAGCAGGCCCACTGGGGCAGCGCGGGCCGCAGGGCGACCAGCCAGCGGATCGCCTCCAGGGCCAGGGGGTTGTGCAGCGGCGCCAGGGGGTTGAGGGCCTCCAGCTCCCGAAGCACCTCCGCACTCACCGGGGTGGCGGCGGTGAAGCGCTCCCCCCCGTGCACCACGCGGTGGCCGGCGGCCTGAATCTGCGGCCACAGGGGCTTCAGTTGGGGCTCCAGCCAGGCCTGCAGTTGCGCCGTCAGCGGTCCGCGGCGCTCGGCCGCGGCGCTCCACAGGCGCTCGTTGCCCTGGATCAGCGCCGCCTTGAGGCTGGAGCTGCCAACGTTCAGCACCAGCAAGCCCATGGCCGCCAGGGGGTCAGCCGTCGAGGTTGCAGGTGATCGTCACCGGGAAGGCCTCAGCCTTCCAGATGCGCTCGGCGTATTCGCGGATGGAGCGGTCGGAGGAGAAGAAGCCGGTGCGGGCTGAATTGAGCAGCGACAGGCGGTTCCAGTTGCGGCGGTCGGCCCAAGCGGCGCTCACCTGCTGCTGCACCCGCAGGTAATCGGCGAAGTCGGCCAGCACGCAGAAGGGGTCGCGGCCGGTGAGGTTTTCCAGCAGCGGCCGGAACAGCTCCCCATCGCCGTTGCTGAAGTGCCCCTGCTCCACCAGCTTCAGCACCTCTCCGAGCTCCGGCAGCTGCGGGATCAGCTCCCAGGGCCGGTAGCCCTTGGCCTGCAGGTCGGCCACTTCCGTTTCATTCATGCCGAACAGGAAGAAGTTCTCCGGCCCCACCTGCTCGCGGATTTCCACGTTGGCGCCATCGAGGGTGCCGATGGTGAGGGCCCCGTTCATGGCGAACTTCATGTTGCCGGTGCCGGAGGCCTCCAGGCCGGCGGTGGAGATCTGCTCGGAGAGGTCGGAGGCCGGGTACACCCGCTCGCCGAGCTTCACGTTGTAATCCGGCAGGAACACCACCCGCAGGCGGCCGTCCATGTCCGGGTCGGCGTTCACCGTTTCGGCGATGCCGTTGATGAAGCGGATGATCAGCTTGGCCATGTAGTAGCCGGGGGCCGCCTTGCCGCCGAAGATCACCGTTCGTGGTGCCATCCCCTCGGCCTGGCCGTTCTTGATGCGCAGGTAGTGGGCGATCACCTGCAGGGCGTTGAGGTGCTGGCGCTTGTACTCGTGGATGCGCTTCACCTGCACGTCGAACATCGACGCCGGATCCACCAGCAGACCGCTCTGGCGGTGGATGTAGTTGGCCAGGTGCCGCTTGCTGGCCAGCTTGGTGGCCTGCCAGCGCTCCAGGAAGGCGCTGTCGTCGGCGTAGCGCTCCAATTGGCGCAACTGATCCAGATCCGACACCCAGCCCTCGCCGATGCTCTCGGCCAGCAGCTGCCGCAGGGCGGGGTTGGCCAGGGCCATCCAGCGCCGCGGCGTCACGCCGTTGGTGACGTTGGTGAACTTCTCCGGCCACAGGGCCGCAAATTCCGGCAGCAGCTTGGTGCGCACCAGTTCGCTGTGCAGGGCCGCCACGCCGTTCACGTGGTGGCTGGCCACGGTGGCCAGGTTGGCCATGCGCACGGCCTTGCTGCCCTCCTCATCGATGATCGACACCTTGCGCAGCAGCGCCTCGTTGCCGGGGTAGCGGATGCGCACCGCCTGCAGGAAGCGGCGGTTGATCTCGTAGATCAGCTCCAGGTGCCGCGGCAGCAGCGAGCCGAACAGCGGCAGTCCCCACTTCTCCAGGGCCTCCGGCAGCAGCGTGTGGTTGGTGTAGGCCAGGGAGCGGCAGGTGATGTCCCAGGCCTGGTCCCACTCCAGGTGCTTGTCG
>JBEBCX010000180.1:0-3663 GCA_041157425.1 Cyanobacteriota bacterium
AGAAGCGGAAGGTGGTTTTCACCAACCCCGCCAGCTCACTGAAGGTCTGATTCCTGGGTGTGCTTTGCCCAAAGGGCCGACTGATGTAAAGCAATGCTGGGGTGAGGGTGATGTTGTTGCTGACCTGCACCTTGTACCACCACTCCCAGACATAGTTGCTGTCATCGGGAACGACACCGCCACTGAGTGCAGTGGCAAACACCGGCTGAGCCACGGCGAAACCAAAGTCGTTGCCCAGCGAGAACACATCGGTCCACTGCAGACCCACCATCCACGACTGGCTGGTGAGCAGGCTGCCCGTTGGCTGTGGCTTGGAGTAGTTGGTGGAATTAACGCCCCAACCCAGGCTCACCGATGGCGCCAGGCCACTGCTCCAGGGTTGCCAGTAGCCACTCAAACCGATGGCGTTGGTGGCCGCGTTGGCGTTGTGGTCAATCGCCGAGTGGGTGAACGGTGTGCTGCCCGGCACGAAGGCCGTTTCAGGCTGCAGATAGGTGTAGATCGCCGCCAATCCCCACTGCGCCTGCTGATAGGCCAGCTGAACGGAGCCGGTGGCACCGGAGGCCCTGTTGCCGATCCCACCCGCCCGGAGACGGTCCGGTGTCCCGGGATTGCCGCTCTCGGCGTTGTAGCTCACATAGTTGGTGCTCACGCTCCAGTTGGTGTTTTGCCACCACACACCGGCTCCTGATCCCAGGTTCTTGCTGTAGGCGGCCGGGGCACCATTCACCGTCATCACGTTGAGGATGGAATCCGCCGGATACACGCTGGGCCAAAGGGCGGTCATGTCCTCCTGCCCCACCCGCGGCCCCGCCGTGGCGGTGAATCCGTTGCCCAGGGGAAACTGATAGAAGAGCTTGTAGATGCCAACGATGTTGTCGCCTGCTGGCTGTTCAAAGGCCACCTCCAGCTCAGAGATCCCGAGGCTGTGCGGGTTGCCTCCGAACACACTGCCGTTGGAACCCTGAAAGTTGCCGGATCGCAGGTTGGTGCGCAGCAGATCGCGCCCCGTGAAGCTGGTATCGAGATTCAGCTGCAGGTCGTAGTTGAAGGTGGTGGCGTTCGGCAGCTGAACCGCACTCACCCGGGCTCCTGTCAGTGAATTCGGCGTGCGCCGATTCACGGTGTTGGCGGCTGTGTTCACGGCTGAGCCCGAGAAGTTCGGGGCACCCAGCACAAAGGTGGCTCGCCCTGAGAGCTTGGTGGTGGTGGAGAACTGAGTGGCTTCGAGTTCACCCACCTTGGCCTCCAAGCCATCCACGCGGCCCTTGATCACGGCCAACTCCTTCTCAAACTCCTTCAGGAGCCGCTTGAGCGCATCGGTGGTTTCGGTGACCCGATCCAAGCAGGCATTGAGCAGAGCGGCCGCCTCAAAACGGCTGAGGGGGCGACCGCCGCGATAGAGGCCATTGGGGTATCCAGCCACACAGCCGTAGCGCTCGATCAGGGTGCTGAGGGCCTGATACGCCCAGTCCGTCGGCCTGAGGTCCGAAAACTGGCCGATGGTGGTGACCTGGTTGGCACCGCCCAGGCTGGAGGTTTCGACGTAGGCCGCCATGGCGCCCTGCCCGGTGTTGAAGGGGGCAGACCAACCCGCGCCAGCGTCCAAGGCCAGAGCCGTTAGCAGCCCAATGGCTCCAGCACCCCCGCTGACGCCAGCGCCAACGAACGAAGCGGTGGACACCATGGCGGAACAGCACGTGCCGCGATCATGCAGCAACTCGCCACTAGATCGCTCTTACTGGCGAGTTGTGTGCGAAAGTCCGCATCAAGGCCTCCGCCCACCGCCCCAGCCGCGGCAGCCTGGCGGCACTCCAATCGCGACTCCGAGTCGTCATGGCCCACGGCCGCCTGCTGAAACCGAGCCCGTGGCTTCTGGCCCTGGGAAGCGTGGCCCTGTTCACGCCAGCCAACGCGCTGGCGCAGAACAAGCAGCCCACGGGGGGAGTTCCGGCTCTCTATGCCACCCAGGCGGAAGCGGAGAAGGCCGCCAAGGAGCACTTCCAGTGCACCGGCGCCCACCGCATGGGCGACCAGTGGATGCCCTGCCGCAAGCACACCAACCAACCCAAGCACTGATTCGGCCATGACGCAGTGCGGAGGCAAGCCTCAGCTGATTGCCATCGGCATCGCCCCCTTGGGGATCATCTCCATCGGCGTGGTGCCCATGGGGGTGGTGAGCATTGGTGTGGTGCCGATGGGGGTGCTCAGCATCGGCGCTGTGGGCATGGGCCTGATCAACGCCTGCGTGGTGGGCATGGGGGTGCTGGTGGCAGGGGTCAACGTGATGGGGCTGTGGACGTTGAGCCCACGGATGTCCGACGGCCACCACCACCCAAGACCGGCAGCCAACACCCTTGCCTACCCCAGCAAGGCTCTGGCGCTGCAGCGGGCAGAACAACTGGGGTGCCAGGGGGTGCACTGTGGATGCCCTGTGCGATGCACCCAACAACGCCGAACCCCAACAGCAGCAAGCCGTAACCATGCTCACCAGCCCAGCAGCTGGCGCAGCACCCCCACCAGCACCGCCGCGCCGATCAACGGCAGCACACCCCAACGCCAGCGCAGCAGGGCCAGCAGCGCGAGCAGCAACACCGCCAAGGGGAGCGGCTGCAGGCCACCGCCGGCCCACAGCACGGGCCCCGCAAAGAACACCGCCAGGCTGGCGATCACCCCCACCAGGGCGGATGTGATGGCGGCCAGGGGGGCGCTGATGCGCAGGTCGCCGCGGCTGCGCTCCACCAGTGGCGCCCCGGCCAGGATGAACCCGAAGGAGGGCAGGAAGGTGAACCACACGGTCACCAGGGTGGCGGCCACGGCCGCCCACCAACTGCCGGGGCCGCCCAGCAGGGGGCTCTGCCAGCCGCCCATGAAGCCCACAAAGGCCACCACCATGATCAACGGGCCCGGGGTGGTTTCCCCGAGGGCCAGGCCATCGAGCATCTGGCCGGCCGTAAGCCAACCAAACTGCTCCACCGCCCCCTGGGCCACGTAGGGCAGCACCGCATAGGCCCCACCGAAGCTGAGCAACGCCACGCGGGTGAAGAAGCGGGCCATCAGCGCCAGGGGGCCATCCCAGCCGCCCCAGGCCACCAGGGCCGCCAACGGCAGCAGCAGCGCCAGGGCCCACACCAGCAGGGTGAGCGCCAGGCGGCGGCGGCTGAAGCGGGCGTGCTCCGGGGTGGGGGTGGCATCGCCGTGCAACGGCTCGGGGCCGGAGGCCGCAGCGGCCGGGGCCGCGCCGTGGGGGGACTCCGGGGCGATCCAGCGGGGGTGCCAACGGCCCGCCGCCCAGCCCACCAGGGCCGCGGCCACCACCACCACGGGATAGGGAAGCTGAAGCAACGCCAGGGCCACAAAGGCTTTGATGGCCAGCAGCACCTGCAACGGCGTGCGCAGCACCCGCCGCCCCAGGCGCCAGGCCGCCGTGAGCACAACCGCCAGCACCGCCGGCTTGAGCACCCCGAACACCGCCGCCAGCAGCGGCAGCTGGCCCCAAAGGGCATACAGGGTGGACAGGGTGGTGAGCACCAACACCGAGGGCAGCACAAACAGCCCGCCCGCGATCAGGCCGCCCGGAATGCCATGCAGCAACCAGCCCAGGTAGGTGGCCAGCTGCATGGCCTCCGGCCCCGGCAGCAGCATGCAGTAGTTGAGGGCATG
>JBEBCX010000181.1:0-3632 GCA_041157425.1 Cyanobacteriota bacterium
ATCACCGTGGTGCCTTCGGCCTCCAGCTCCGCCAGGGCATCCACCGCCAGGGCTTCGATTTCCGGCACCACCACATCCGGCCGGTGGCGGCGCACCACCGCCTTCAGGGCCTCCGGCTCGCCCATGGCCACCACCTCGGCCACATCGGCCACCTGCATGGCCGGTGCACCGGCGTAGCGGTCGACCGCGATCACCCGGCAGCCCAGCCGCTGGGCGGCGATGGCCACCTCTTTGCCCAGCTCGCCGCTGCCCAGGAGCATCAGGCTGCGGGGGAAGGGGGCGCTGGCCATGGCGGCGGCTGGGGAGGAGACTGCTCCGATCCTGCCCCGGCGCTGCCCTGTGCTGCTGCGTGTTCCCCTGGCCTATGCCACCGCCGGCGATGCGGCGGACGGCCTGCTCAATGGTTTGAGCATCGAGAGCCTGCAGCGCTGGACGCTGGTGTACCTGGGCCTCTCCGCCGTGGCGTTCATCGTGGTGTGGCTGGTGGGCTACCTGCGGCGCCCCGGCTGATCCGTGACGCCGCCTCAGCCCGGTTCGATCAGGCTGAGCTGCCGCACCGGCGATTGCTCATCGATGAAGCCGTAGGCGGCAAACACCGAGGCATCGCCATGGGTGATGTGCTGGCCATCGCTGTGGCGCTCCAGCACGAAGCCCTCGGCCGCCATGCGCCGCATCAGCGCGGCCGCCTCTTCAAAGCGGGCCGCCATGGCCTCAAGGCTGGCGCAATCGGCGGTAAGGCCGGCTTCCTTCCAGGTGAAATAGGCCATGGCGTGTGGGTTAGGGCAGCAGCACCAGCCCCAGAACCACCAGTATCAGGCTGAGGGCCCAGAAGCCCACCACCACCTGCTGTTCGCTGGCCCCCCCCAGCTCGAAGTGGTGGTGCAGCGGGGCCATGCGCAGCACGCGGCGCCCCTGGCCGGTGGCGGGGTTTTTGGTGGCCTTGAACACCCACACCTGCGCAATCACGGAGAGGGATTCCGCCAGGAACACCCCGCCCATCACCAGCAGCGGCCAGAGGCTGTTGCTGAGCAGCGCCACCGCCGCCAGGGCGGCCCCCATGGCCAGGGAGCCGGTGTCGCCCATGAACACCCGGGCCGGGTGGCGGTTGAACAGCAGAAACCCCAGCCAGCAGCCGGCCATGGCGGCGCAGAACCCGGCCAGGGCTGGATCCCCCTCATGGCCCCGCAGCATCAACTGCAGCCCCAGGCCGCTGAACACGATGGCGCCGCAGCCCGCCGCCAGGCCGTCGAGGCCGTCGGTGAGGTTGGTGGCGTTGCTCTCCGCCAGAAACACGAACAGCCCCAGGGGCCAGATCAGCAGCCCCAAGGGCAACACCCAGCCCAGGGGCAGGGCGATGTCGCCGCCCATCTGCTGCTCGTAGGCGGCCCAGGCCAGGAAGGCCACGGCCGAGATGGCCTGCAGCAGCAGCTTGCCGCGGGGTGTCAGACCGGTGTTGTGGTGCTTGGTGAGGCTGCGCCAGTCGTCCACGGCGCCGATGGCCATGGAGGCGAGGGTGATGGCGGCCACCGCCGGCAGGCGCCCATCCGAGGGCGCCACCAGGGCGCCGATGATCACCCCCACCGGCACCACCAGCAGGCCGCCCATGGTGGGGGTGCCCGCCTTGCTGAGGTGTGCCTGGGGGCCCTCAGCGCGGATCACCTGGCCCAGCTTCAGCTGGCGCAGCCGCGGCACCCCCCAGCCGCTGAGCAGGGCACTCACCACCGCCGCCGCCAGCAGCGGTGGGGTGAGCTGCGGCGCGCGGTTGAGCAGGTCGCTGGCGACGGCCAGCCCCAACAGCAACAAGCCCAGCAGCAGCGCCAGATGGCGGCTGTTGCTGGGCAGGGAGGCGATCAGCCTGGTGGGGGAGAGCAAGGCCGCGGAGGGATCAGTCCTCCCAGTCTTCCTCGGGTTGCTCGTCGGCGGCGTTGTAATCCTCTTTTTCGCCCATCAGCGCCGAGAGCTCCTCTTCTTCCACGGTGCTCACGTCGGTGCTGGCGGTTTCCTCATCGGCCACCAGGCGGCCGCTGGTTTCCAGCCAGCTCAGCAGATCGGGCTCCTCGCGCAGGGGCAGCACCGGTGCCGGCTCGTTGCGGCCGTAGCGGGTGAGCGAGGGGTTGATGCCATCCAGCTGGCTAAGGCTGGTGCTGAGTTTGCTGCTCATCGCTTGGGGCGTGCGGCTGGGGCCAATCAGCCATCCTAGAGGAGCCCCCGCTGGGCACCCATTGCGGCCCGCTGCCGGTGTCGGATTTCAAGCCTGATTGGCAACGGCTGCTGCCCCCCTGGCTGACGGCGCTCGCCGTGAGCGCCCTGTTGGTGGCGGCGGGGCGGCGCTGGCCCACGCCGCTGTTGGAGCAGCCCTGGGCCCTGGCCCATCCCCTTTGGCCCGCCCGCCTGGCCCTGGGGTTGGTGCTGCTGCCGCCGCTGCTGATGGTGTTGGTGCTGGTGGCCGGCATGGGCCGCCACCACGGCAGGGGAGAATCGTCCGACTGAGCGCGTGGAGACGCAGTGATGGGTCGGGCCAAGAAGGCGGTGCTGGCGTATTCCGGCGGTGTGGACACCAGCGTCTGCATCCCCTACCTCAAGAACGAGTGGGGCGTCGATGAGGTGATCACCTTCGCCGCCGACCTGGGCCAGGGCGATGAGCTGGAGCCGATCCGGCAGAAGGCCCTTGATTCCGGGGCCAGCCAGTCGATCGTGGGCGACCTGATCGAGCCGTTCATCCGCGAATTCGCCTTCCCGGCCATCCGCGCCAATGCGCTCTATGAGGGCCGTTATCCCCTCTCCACCGCCCTGGCCCGGCCCCTGATCGCCCGCCGCCTGGTGGAGATCGCCCGCGAGGTGGGTGCCGATGCGGTGGCCCACGGCTGCACCGGCAAGGGCAACGACCAGGTGCGCTTCGACGTGGCCATCGGCGCCCTGGCGCCTGACCTGAAGGTGCTCACCCCGGCGCGGGAGTGGGGCATGAGCCGCGAGCAGACGATCGCCTACGGCGAGCGCTGCGGCATCCCGTCGCCGGTGAGCAAGAAATCCCCCTATTCGATCGACCTCAACCTGCTGGGCCGATCGATCGAGGCCGGCCCCTTGGAGGACCCCAACGTGGAGCCCCCGGAGGAGATCTACGCCCTCACCGTGAGCATCGACGCCGCCCCCGACCAGCCCCAGGTGGTGGAGATCGGCTTTGAGCAGGGCAACCCGGTGAGCATCGATGGCGAGCGCCTCGATCCGGTGGGTCTGATCCGCCGGGCCAATGCCCTGGCCGGTGCCCATGGTTTCGGCCGGCTCGACATGATCGAAAACCGGGTGGTGGGCATCAAGAGCCGCGAGATCTACGAGACGCCGGGGCTGTTGCTGCTGATCAAGGCCCACCAGGAGCTGGAGAGCCTCACCCTGGCGGCCGACGTGCTGCGCACCAAGCGTCAGCTGGAGCAGCAGTGGGCCGACCAGGTGTACCAGGGCCTCTGGTACGGCCCGCTCAAGGATGCCCTCGATGGCTTCATCGACCGCAGCCAGCGCACGGTGAACGGCACGGTGCGGGTGAAGCTGCACAAGGGCAACGCCACGGTGGTGGGCCGCAGCAGCGCCAACAGCCTCTACGTGCCCGACATGGCCACCTACGACGCCGGCGATCGCTT
>JBEBCX010000182.1:0-3952 GCA_041157425.1 Cyanobacteriota bacterium
GCTCTGGCTGTCGTCCTCGGCTTCGCTGAAGCGGCCGAAGGCCAGCCCCGCCAGCTGCTGCAGCGCACCGCTCAGGCGCCAGTGGGTGAGCATCCGATCGATGCGGTAGGGGGCTTCGCCGATGTCTTCAAGCACCAGCACCGCCCCGCGCAGCCGGGGCCAATGGGGGGTGCCCAGCAGGTGGGTGGCCACCGTGAGGTTGCCCACCAGCAGCGGCCCCTCCGCCACCCCGGGGCTCCAGCCGTCGCCGGCCAGGGGCGGCAGGGGGCGGCCGAACAGCAGATCCCGCAGGCGCTCCTGGCTCCAGGCCGGCTCCGCCGCCAGGGTGGTGACCATCGGGCCGTGGATGCCGCCGGCGATTCCCGCCGCCTGCCGCGCCCAGAGCAGGGAGGTCACGTCGGAGAAGCCCAGCAGCCAGTGGGGCGCCGCCAGAGGCGGGGGGCTCCAGCTCCAGCAACCGGGCCGCCCCCCAGCCCCCCCGCAGGCAGGCCACCAGCGGTGCCGGTGGGCCGGCGGGTTTGGGGTTGAGATCGCCCTGGCGCTCGCCGTCTCGGCCCGCCAGGTAGCCCCACTGCCGCAGGGGGTCCGGGTGGGGCTGCACCGCCAGCCCCCAGTTGGTCAGCACCGCCATGCCCGCCTCCAGCCGCGCCAGGGCCTCCGGCGTCAGGGCGGAACTGGCGGCGGCCAGCTGCACCGCATCACCGGCTTCGAGGGGGCGGGGCCAGGTGGTCATGGCAGCGCACCGCCACCGCGGCCGATCAGCAGGGCCAGCAGCAGCAGGGATCCCAGCTGCACCTGGTGTTGGAAGTGCAACCCGAAGGCGGCCCGCGGTGGATCGGGCCGCCGCAGCAGCCACGCCTCCCGCAGCAGGCCGGCGCTGGCCAGCAGCCACAGGGGCCAGAAGGCGGCACCCACCCCCTGCAGCGCCGCCGCCAGCGCCAGCAGCAGGGCCGTGCTGCCGTAACACAGGGCCACCGCGGTGGGGGCGGCATCCCCCAGGCTCAGGGCCGAGCTGCGCACCCCCACCCGCCGGTCATCGGCGCGGTCGGCCATGGCGTAGACGGTGTCGAAGCCAAAGGTCCACAGCAGCGTGGCCAGCCACAGGGCCAGCAGCGGCAGGCCCCCTTGCAGGCTGCCGCTGGCGGCGGCCCAGGGGATCAACACCGCGAAGCCCCAGCAGAGGGCCAACACCGCCTGGGGGTAGCCAAACCAGCGCTTGGCAGACGGGTAGAGCAGCACCGGCGGCAGGGCCGCCAGCGCCAGCGCCAGGCAGAGGCCGCGGCTGCCGCTGGGCAGGCCCCAGAGCACCACCGCCAGGGCGGCCAGCAGGCACAGGGCCAGCAGCACGAAGGCCGCGGCCACACCGATGCGTCCGCTGGCCAGGGGCCGCTGGCGGGTGCGCTCCACCTGGGGATCGATGCGCCGGTCCCAGAGGTCATTGGCCACGCAGCCGGCCCCGCTCACCGCCAGGCCCCCCAACACGATCCAGCCCACCAGGGGCGCGGGCGGGGGGGCGGTGGGTTGCAACCAGAGGCTCCAGCCCGCCGGGATCAGCAGGATCAACCGGCCGCTGGGCTTGTCCCAGCGCAGCAGCCCTAACCAGCCCTGCAGCAGCGTTGGGAGGCCCGGACGGTCGGAGGCCACGGGGGTACAAGGCTGTTGGCGGGAACCCTAGGGCTGCCGGTGGGGTCTGCAGCGGTGCGAAAGTGGCCGCGCTTCTGCGGCCATGGGCGCTTGACCGAGTCCCCCAGCAGCTCGCTCCGCCCGGTGGCGGGCATCGACATCGGCACCAACTCGATTCACCTGTTGATCGCGCAGGTGGACACGGCCCTGCGCAGCTTTTCGGTGCTGCTGACGGAGAAGTCGACCACCCGCCTGGGGGAGCGGGATCCGGAAACGGGCGACCTCAGCCCCGAGGCGATCGAACGGGCCTTCACCACCCTGCGCCATTGCCGTGAGCTGGCGGCCAGCCACGGCGTGCAGCCCGGCGATGTGGTGACGGCCGCCACCAGCGCCGTGCGGGAGGCCCCCAACGGCCGCGAATTCCTGCAGGCGATCCAGGAGCAGCTGGGGCTGGAGGTGGATCTGGTGAGCGGCCCGGAGGAGGCGCGCCTGATCTACCTGGGCGTGCTGTCGGGCATGGCCTTCGGCGATCAGCCCCACCTGATCCTGGACATCGGCGGCGGCTCCACCGAACTGGTGCTGGCGGATGGCCGCGACGCCCGCGCCCTCACCAGCACCCGCGTGGGGGCGGTGCGCCTGCAGCGGGAATTCGTGCACGACGACCCGCTGCCCCCCCAGCGGGTGGAGTTTCTGCGGGCCTTCATTCAGGGGTCGCTGGAGCCGGCGGTGCTCAAGGTGCGGCAACGGCTCGAGGCCGGCGAGCGGCCGGTGCTGGTGGCCACCAGCGGCACCGCCATGGCGATTGCGGCCATGGCGGCCGCCGAGGATCCCCGCCCGCCGCTGCGGCTGCAGGGCTACCGGGTGAGCCGCGAGCGGCTCGACCAGCTGCTGGCGCGGCTGCTGGGGATGACCCCGGCGCAGCGGCGCGCCGTGCCCGGCCTCAACGAACGCCGGGCCGAGATCATCGTGCCCGGTGCCCTGATCCTGCAGACCGCCATGGCGATGCTGGGCACCAAGGAGCTGGTGATCTGCGAGCGGGCCCTGCGGGAAGGGCTGATCGTGGATTGGATGCTGCGCAACGATCTGATCGTGGATCGCTTCGCGTTCCAGAGCAGCATCCGGCAACGCACGGTGTTGCATCAGGCGCAGCGCTACGGGGTGGATCTGGCGCGGGCGGAGCGGGTGGCCAGCTATGCCCTCAGCCTCTACGGCCAAACCCAGGGGCTCCTGCACAGCGACGACGGCACCGGCCGGCAGCTGCTCTGGGCGGCGGCGATGTTGCACAGCTGCGGCCAGCACATCAACACCGGCGCTTACCACAAGCACAGTTGGTATCTGATCCACCACGGTGAGCTGCTGGGCTATTCCGACAGCGAGCAGCTGATGGTGGCGGCCATCGCCCGCTACCACCGCCGCTCCCTGCCGAAAAAGCGGCACGAGGCCTGGCAGTTGCTGGAGGGGCGCGAGCAGCGGCGCCTGGTGGCCTCGATGGCGCTGTTGCTGCGCATGGCGGTGGCCCTGGATCGGCGCCCGCAGCCGGTGGTGGCTGGGATTCAGCTGCGCCGCGATGGCGACAGCGCCTGCTCGATCCGCCTGGAGCCGATGGCCTCCGACCTCGACCTCAGCCTCGAGCGCTGGAGCCTGGCCGCCTGCGCACCGGCGGTGGAGGAGGCGGTGGGGGTGCGGCTCAGGGTGTTGGAGCCAACGGGCTAGCGGGAGCCGCTTTGGTGGTCTGCGGTTTTGCGGGAGACGGTTTTGCTGCCGCCGGCTTGGTGGCCGCGGGTTTTGGGGTGGCGGCTGTGGGCTTGAAGGTGATCCAGTTGATCTGATCGATCGGCCCCAGCGGCTTGGCGGGGGCCGTGCCCAGGCTGGCCAGCACCAGATCGGGGCGACCCGCCAGCACCCGCAGACCTTGGCCCAGGGGGAACACACGGCGCCCCTTCAGATCGCCCTCAAACAGCTGCTTGTTGCCCGCAAGGCTGCGCACCTCGATCCAGCTGGGCTGGGCGCTGCTGAGGGTGAGGCTGGTGGGCGCCGCCGCTGGGGTGGCGGCCGGCTTGGGGGTGGGTTTGGGCGCCGGTTTGGCCGGGGTCAGGGCCTTGCTGGGCTTGGTTGGCGCGGTGCCGGTGAGGGCCTGCAGGCGGCCCTGCAGCCAGCTGAGTTCGTTGGGCAGGCGCTGGCGGTTCTGCCAGCCCCAGGTGCCGGCGCTGATCAGGCCCGCCAGCAGGGCCAGCTGCGCCAGGCGCTTGAGGGGGCCGGGGCGGTGACGCTCCGAGGCCTTGGCCTCGGTGTACTGGCTGGCGGTGAGGCGGCTGGGGCGGCGCTCGTC